>CAMOGO010000083.1 GCA_946614075.1 uncultured Lachnospiraceae bacterium
CTTTGCGAAGAACATCGCGAAGCATATCTGTGCCGAGAGGGCCAAAAAGCCCATTGAGACGACGTTCGAGCTCGCCGAGATCGTAGAGGAGTCAATCCCCGCCAAGATCCGGGCCACCGGCGGCCATCCCGCCAAACGTACCTTCCAGGCGATCCGCATCGCCTGCAACAGGGAGCTGGAGGTCCTGGAAAATACCATCGATGATATGATTGAGGCCCTTAATCCTAAAGGCCGCATCGCTATCATAACCTTTCATTCGCTGGAGGACCGGATCGTCAAGAACCGCTTCCGCGACAATGAAAACCCTTGCATCTGCCCGCCGGGCTTTCCGGTCTGTGTATGCGGCAGAGTAAGTAAAGGAAAAGTCATCACCCGAAAGCCGATCCTTCCTACCGCGCAGGAACTTGAGGAAAACAGTCGATCGGCAAGCGCAAAGCTGCGAGTGTTCGAAAGAGCATGAGCAGTGCAACAAGGAAACCATAGTTAACGCCGGTTCGTCCGGCAGGATAGGAGCAGTTATGGCAGCAAAACGGACTAATCAATCGAAAACGGCTTATGTAGACGGCAATGTTGTCCGTCGGTTTGAGCCTGCCCGCAGGGCAAGAGAGGAAGCGTACCGGGAGCTGGAAGAAAAGCGGATGCGGAGCCTTCACGCCAGGAGAAATCAGGAGAAGGCCCTTCAGATGTCTTTTCCGTTCGTACTGTTCCTGGCAGCGGCATCCATCGCTGCCGCTCTGATCTGCTTCCAGTATCTGCAGCTCCAGACCTCGATCTCTTCCCGCATGGATCACATCGAGCAGCTGCAGGGCGACATCACCGACCTGAAGATCGACAACAAAGCACTTGAAATTAAGATCAATACCTATTATGATCTGGATTACATCTATCAGGTGGCGACTCAGGAGCTGGGTATGGTTTATGCTTCCCAGGACCAGGTGATTCAGTACGACAGGGCAGAAAGTGAGTATGTAAGACAGTATGACGACATCCCGCAGTAGAAGCCGGGCTCATTCCAGTGCTTCCAAAGAGCCTAAAGAGCCCAAAAAACTGAAAAAGTATATGCGCGGAAAGCTGGCGTTTACCTTTGGAGTGGTGACGCTGGCTTTGTTTGCGTTGTCTGGCGTCCTGCTGAGCATCCACAATAACGACAATGAAGCCTATAGTAAGATAGTCCTTGCGCAGCAGAATTACGACAGCACGACGATCGCGGCGCAGCGTGGCCAGATCACGGACCGGAATGGCACCATCCTCGCGACGAACGAGGCTTATTACAATCTGATCCTGGATCCGGCTGTCATCCTGGCGCAGGAGAATTACACCCAGACCACCATCGATGCGCTGGTGGAGATCTACGGAGTAGACCGGCAGGAGCTGACCGACCTGATCAACGACAGGGCAGAGAGCCATTACGTCCGCTACAAAAGATACCTCACCGAGGAGGAGATGAAGGCCTTCACGGATCTGCAGGAAAAAACCAACAGCGTGGAAAGCTCCAACAAACGGATTAAGGGTGTCTGGTTTGAGACGGAGTTCCGTCGTGTTTATCCGTACAACAGTCTGGCCTGCTCTCTGATTGGCTTTGCCAACAGCGATGGCTCGCAGGGAAATTACGGCATCGAGCAGTATTATAATGACGTCCTATGCGGCACAGACGGGCGTTCCTACGGATATCTCAATGAGGATGCGAACCTCGAGCGAGTGACCCGCCAGGCCATCAACGGCAGCACCGTGGTCACGACGATCGATGCGACGATCCAGAATATCGTGGAGAAGCACATCGCGGATTTCATGCAGACCACCGGCGCCAAGGAGACGGCAGTCATCGTCATGGATCCGGATACGGCTGAGGTGCTGGCGCTCGCGACGAGTGAGGTATATGATCTGAATCATCCGACGGATGTCAGTACTTATTACACAGACAGTGAGCTGGAGGCCATGAGCGACGAGGAACTGGTCACGGCTTACAGTAAGATCTGGCGGAACTACTGCCTTTCCGAGAGCATCGAGCCCGGTTCGACCGCAAAGGTATTCACCGTGGCGACCGCTCTGGAGGAGGGTATTTTCAGCCAGAACCAGTGGTTCTACTGCGATGGCGGCGAGCAGCTGGCGACGGGCGTTTACGTCGGGTGCCACCTGCGAAGCGGCCACGGATCGGTTTCCACCGCACAGTCCCTGATGTATTCCTGCAACGATGCCCTGATGCAGATGAGCTACATGATCGGCGCCGAGATATTTACGGAATATCAGGAGATGTTCAATTTCGGCATGAAGACCGGCATCGACCTTCCCGGCGAGGAGCGCGGCCTGACGGTATCGGCTGAGGACGAGACCAGGGTCACGCTGGCGACGAACGCCTTTGGACAGAACTTCAACGTGACCATGGTCCAGATGGCGGCAGCCTACTGCTCTGTCATCAATGGCGGTAATTACTACACCCCTCACGTGGTCAAGCAGATCCTGGACGATGACGGAAATGTCATAAAGAGCATCGACAAGACGCTGGTCCGCAAAACGGTCAGTGAAGCGACGAGCGAATTTATCCGGACGGCCCTGTATGAGACGGTTGAGTCCGGTACCGGAACCAATGCGAAAGTCAAGGGCTATACGGCAGCCGGTAAGACGGGCACCGCGGAGAAAATCCCGCGAGGCGACGGAAGATACCTTATTTCCTTCGCGGGCTTTGTCCCTTACGATGACCCGGAGGTTCTGGTTTATGTCGTCGTCGATGAGCCGAATGTCGAGGATCAGTCGACCGGCGGCTATGCAACCAAGTTGTTCCGGGACATCCTGACGGATATCCTTCCCTATATGAATATCAGCCCGACCTCGGAGACGGATGTCGTCCCGGGACCGGCGTGGGCCGTACCGGAAGACTACACCCCGCCGGTAGACGAAAACGGTCAGCCGATCGATACGAGCAGCATCCAGACGGGGGATCCGGAGAATCCGGAAGATCCGAACGGCACAGAGGGCGGAACCGCCAATACCGGCCCAAGGACGAATCCAAGTACCAATGAGGATGTCAATGGGTGGAGCATGGGTGAAAATGCAGGCGCGCAGAATGCGGGATCAGAAGATCCCGGGGCAGCAAGCCCGTAAATCCCCCCAATATAGAAACAAATTAGATAAAAAGCAGGTGTTTGATAATGATCACAGATTCTATTCTGGCACTTTTGGCAGGCTTCGCGGTGACAGCCGCGATTTGCCCGTTTGCCATTCCGTTCCTTCACAAATTGAAATTCGGACAGCAGATCCGTGAAGAGGGCCCGCAGGCCCATCTGAAAAAGGCGGGAACCCCGACGATGGGAGGCATCGCCTTCCTGGCAGGTGTCTTAGTGGGCGGCCTGATCTTTGTGCCGCGCTATCCGGAGATTCTTCCGGTCCTCCTGATGACGCTGGGCTTTGGCCTGGTGGGCTTCCTGGATGATTTCCTGAAGATCGTGAAGAAGCAGTCTGAGGGACTGGATCCCAAGCAGAAGCTTGCCGGACAGATCGTGATCACGCTTGCCTTCTGCATTTACCTGATCTTCTTCTCGGAGGCAGGGACCAGCATGATTATTCCTTTCACGGGCTATGTCTGGAAGGTACCGGTCATTCTTTTTGTTCCGGCGGTTTTCCTGATCGTCCTGGGAACGGACAATGGCACCAATTTCACCGATGGCCTGGATGGCCTTTGCTCCAGTGTCACGACCGTGACGGCAGCCTTTTTTGCCGTGGCGGCGATACGGTTCGGGAGCGGGATTGCGCCGGTCTGCGCAGCGGTCTGCGGCGCCCTCATGGGCTTCCTGCTGTTTAATGTCTACCCGGCCAAGGTTTTCATGGGTGACACCGGCTCGTTGGCACTTGGCGGCTTCGTCGCTTCCGCGGCTTTCATGCTGCAGATGCCAATTTTCATCGCGATCGTCGGCTTTATCTACCTGATCGAGGTCGTATCGGTCATGATCCAGGTGGTTTATTTCAAAAAGACCGGTGGCAAGCGCTTTTTCCGTATGGCCCCGATCCATCATCATTTTGAGCTCGGCGGATGGTCCGAGACCAGAGTGGTTGCCGTGTTTACCATCGTGACCGCCCTGCTGTGCCTCATCGGCTGGCTGGGACTGCGTTGATAAAAGGAAAGCGGACGGATTGCACCGCTTTCATAAAAATCTGAGTAATAGAGGTTGATAACTATGGCTAGAAGAGGAGAACTTCCGGTAAATGCCAAGGTGCTCGTAGCCGGCGCCGGACGAAGCGGTATCGGCGCCTGCCGTCTGCTTGCGGACAACGGGATTGAAGCTACCCTGTATGATGGAAACGTAAATCTGGATCGTGAAAAGCTGCTTTCCCAGTTTGAGTCCGGGAAGGCACCCAAACTGCTCCTGGGGGATCTTGCCCCCGAGACGGCAAAAGAGTATGATATCTGTGTGATCAGCCCGGGCATCCCGATGGATTCACCGGTTGCGCTTACCCTGAATGGCGCAGGGGTTCCCGTGTGGAGCGAGATCGAGCTCGCCTATGAGCTTTCCGCAGGCCGTCTGGCGGCGATCACCGGCACGAATGGAAAGACGACTACGACGGCTCTGGTCGGCGAGATGTTGGCCAATGAGTATGAGAAAACCTTCGTGGTCGGAAATATCGGAACGGCCTATACCGGCGAGGCGTCCAAGATGACCGAGGACTGCGCCACGGTCGTAGAGGTGTCGAGCTTCCAGCTGGAGACGATCATCCATTTCCACCCGCAGGTCAGCGCGATCCTGAACATCACTCCGGATCATTTAAACCGTCACAAGACGATGGAGAACTACATCGCCTGCAAGGAGAATGTCACGCTCAATCAGACAGCGGAAGATACCTGCGTCCTGAATTATGAGGATGAGGTGCTGCGTGAGTTTGGCAAGACGCTTGTCTGCAAGGTCGTCTGGTTCAGCAGTGCCAGAGAGCTTGACGAGGGACTTTTCCTCCGCGGCGACGAGATCATGCTGCGTGAGAATGGCACCGAGACGGATATTCTCTCTGTAAAGAAGCTGAATATCGTCGGCCGTCATAATTATGAAAATGCGATGGCTGCCTGCGGCGTCGCACTGGCGATGGGCGTGAGCTTAGAGCACGTGCGGCAGGCTCTTAAGAGCTTCCAGGCGGTAGAGCACCGGATCGAGTTTGTCATTGAAAGAGACGGGGTAGTCTATTACAATGACTCCAAGGGGACCAACCCGGATGCAGCCATCAAGGGGATCGAGGCGATGAGCCGCCCGACCTGGCTGATCGGCGGCGGATACGATAAGAAATCCGATTACCGCGAGTGGCTTACGGCCTGCATCGGCAGGATCCGCTGTCTCGTCCTGATCGGCGCGACAGCCGATGCGATCGAGAAAGAGGCAAGGGAGCTTGGTATCACACAGATCTACCGCGCGGGCGACCTGAAAACGGCAGTGGACTACTGCAAGGAGCACGCAGCAGCGGGCGAGGCAGTGCTTCTGTCACCGGCCTGCGCAAGCTGGGATCAGTTCGAGAGCTACGAGCAGCGCGGACGGATGTTTAAGGATTTTGCAAGGCAGGCATAGGAAAAGAGTCCTGACCTTGCCGAGGAGCCTGCAGACCATAGACTGTGGGCAGTTGGTGGAGTTTTATGGCTGACAAGAAGAAGGGAAAGAAGAAAAAGGTACAGCGCTTTTACGATTACAGCCTGCTGGCGGTTATCGTCTTTTTGTGCTGCTTCGGTCTTGTCATGGTCTACAGCGCCAGCGCCTACACCTGTACCCTGGATTACGGCGACTCGTTTTATCTGATGAAGCGCCAGGCCTTTTTCATGAGTGTGGGCCTTTTCATCATGTTTATCATTTCCAAGATGAACTACCGCTGGTTTGACAAGCTATCCATTCCAGCCTATCTGGCGTCGTTTGTCCTGATGGTCCTGGTCGACTTTGTACCGCAGTTTTCCCGTATGGTAAATGGTAAGAGAAGATGGCTGAGGATCGGAACTCATAATCTGTTCCAGCCCTCTGAGATGGTCAAGATCACGATCATCCTCTGCATGGCGGTTTTCCTGGTCTGGATCGGGAAAAACCTGG
>CAMOGO010000084.1 GCA_946614075.1 uncultured Lachnospiraceae bacterium
TCGCCAAGGAGATCGAGCGTCTCGAGAAGGAGAAGAAGAGACTTGAGGGCGAGTTGGCCCGTTCCCACGGTATGCTGTCCAATGAGAAGTTTGTGAGCAAGGCTCCTGAGGCCAAGATCGCCGCAGAGCGCGAGAAGCTTGCAAACTATGAGCAGATGATGAGCCAGGTCGAGGAGCGCCTCGCACAGCTTAAGAAATAAAGGATGACAACGGGGACGGTTCTCGGTGTCACCTGCTGGTGACAACGAGAACCGTCCCCGTTGTCATCATGTCATCACAATTTCAGCTTTGACAGCATTTGGCAGATGAAGTATAATATCTCCAAATGATGCACCACCCCGCGTGGCGGGAAAAGGAGGAGAAAATGGGTATTATCAAGAGATTCACCGATATCATGGCAGCGAATATCAACGCACTTCTTGACAGAGCCGAGGATCCGTCCAAGATGATCGACCAGTACATTCGTGACCTGGAGTCTGATCTGGCGAAGGTCAAGGCTGAGACCGCCGCGATCATGGCAGAGGAGGTTCGTGCGAAGAGAGAGGTTGACGAGTGCGCTGCTGAGATCGCAAAGATGCAGAAATACGCCGAGAAGGCTGTCCTGGCAGGCAATGACGAGGATGCGAAGCAGTTCCTGAACAAAAAGTCCATCCTCATGGAGAAGCAGGCAGGACTGGTCCAGGCATACGCGCTGGCTTCCGACAATTCTGCCAAGATGAAGCAGATGCACGACAAGCTGTGCAAGGATATCGCCAGCCTGAATGCCCGCCGTGAGGCCATCAAGGCGAAGGTTGCCGTTGCCAAGACCCAGGAGAGAGTCAACAAGATCACATCCAGCATGCAGAGCGTGGAGAATGCGAACCAGCGCATGTCCGAGATCGACAAGATGGAGGCGAAGGCCAACAAGATGCTCGATGAGGCAAATGCGATGGCTGAGTTGAATCAGGCTGATATCTCCGGCGAGGTCGGAAGCCTGATGTCGAAGTACGACAATGTTCCAAGCGCAGCGGTTGAGGATGAGCTCGAGGCTCTGAAGGCACGTCTCGGGAAGTAAAGTCCTAAAGACATAAGATCCTATGACGGCGTGGTATGACGCAAAGGCATACCACGCCGTTCATGCGTATCAGACAGAAAGGACGGTTTCAGGATGGGACTTTTTGGTTCGGATGAGAAAATGGTAATCGAGTGGAAACAGGACCGGGACGATGTCCTGTTCTGGAAATGGAGAGGCGCAGCGATCACCAAAAATGACAAGCTCCTGGTAAAATCCGGCCAGATAGCCGTGCTCCAGGGAAACGGCCGTATGGTGGGCATCTTTGATAATCCGGGCACCTATGAGCTGGAATCCTTCATCGAGCCTTTGAAGAAGGAAGCCGGAGGATCCTTTTTTAATATTGGTGTGGACAAGCTGAAGCTGGAGGTTTTCTTCATGCACATGGATGAGTTCACCGTGCGCTGGGGGACGAAGGCACCCATAGCCATTTCCTCCGGAGACAGCGCCGAGGGCCTGAAGGTAAGGGCTTTTGGACATTTCCGCGCCAAAATCACGGATTTCGCCGTGATGAAAGAGTTCCTCATCGGGGAGGATAAGGAGCGCTACACGACGGGAAATCTGCAGGATGATCTCATGGGACGGATCTCTCAGCTGCTGATGAAGTGGCTGCCCCGTGCGGGCAATACCCTGCCGCAGCTGCAGGGCGGCGCGGAGTGGGTTGCCTCCAATATGAAGGATGATCTGGATTATGAGCTGGTGAAAAAGGGAATCTCGGTGCTCGATGTGACGATCGAGAGCCTGACGATGCCGCAGCCGTCCACATGGACAAATCCATATTCCAAAATCGGAGGGACTTCATCCGGGACATCACACGGGAATAACGCAGGATGGACCACCTATCACGGCGGACAGACCTCCGGCGCACCGAAGTACGCATTCTGCCCGGCTTGCGGAACCAAGCTGAATGGTGCAAGGTACTGCCCGCAGTGCGGCAGAAAGGCCGAGTAAAGAAAGAAACTTACGACTCATTTTTCGACTCAAAGGAGAAATATGATTGATCTGAATACATTAAATGCCCCGCAGGCCGAGGCAGTCCGGACGACCGAGGGCCCGGTTCTGATCCTGGCCGGAGCGGGATCCGGCAAAACACGCGCTCTGACCTTCCGGATCGCATACCTGATCGAGGAGGGGGTCAATCCCTGGAATATCCTGGCGATCACCTTCACCAACAAGGCCGCGGCCGAGATGAGGGAGAGGGTAGACCGTCTCGTGGATTTTGGCGCGGAGAGCATCTGGGTTTCGACCTTCCACTCCATGTGCGCGAGGATCCTGAGACGCCACGGGAGTTTCTTAGGCTACGATCAGGCGTTTACGATCTACGACACCGATGATCAGAAAACGCTCATCCGTCAGTGCATCAAGAAGCTGGATTTCGATCCGAAGATGTACAAGGAGCGGAATGTGCTGGCTGAGATTTCGGCCGCGAAAAACGAGATGATAAGCCCAGACGATTTTGCGCGTGAGGCCTCCGGAGATTTCCGCCGGATGCAGCTGGGCGAGATCTATGCCGAGTACGAGAGCCAGTGCCTGAAGAACAACGCCATGGATTTCGACGATCTCCTGGTGAAGACCGTAAAGCTCCTGCAGGAGAACCGTGAGGTGCGCGAGTACTATCAGGAGCGCTTCCGTTACATCCTGGTGGATGAGTATCAGGATACCAACACGGTCCAGTTTGAGCTGGTAAGGCTTCTGGCAGGCAAATACAAAAATCTTTGCGTGGTCGGAGATGACGATCAGTCCATCTACAAATTCCGCGGCGCGAACATTTACAATATCCTGAACTTTGAAAAGGAATATCCTGGGGCCAAGGTGATCCGCCTCGAGCAGAATTACCGGTCCACGCAGAATATTCTGGATGCAGCCTATGGCGTCATCCACAATAACCAGGGACGAAAGGAAAAGCGTCTGTGGACGGACCAGGAGGGCGGTGCGAAGGTGCGCTACCGTGCCTTTGATACGGCGCGTGAGGAGGCCGAGGCGATCCTGCGAGACATCGAGAAGGCGGTCGAGGCAGGCTGTGAACGGAAGGAGTGCGCGATTTTGTACCGCACCAACGCTCAGTCGCGAGTCCTCGAGGAGCAGTGCGTCGCACGGGATATGCCGTATCGCCTGGTGGGCGGCGTCAATTTCTATCAGAGGATGGAGATCAAGGACATCCTGGCTTATCTGAAAACGGTCGAAAACGGGAGCGATGACCTGGCGGCGCAGCGCATCATCAATGTGCCTAAGCGCGGCATCGGCGCAACATCGATCGGAAAGCTGATGACCTTCGCCCAGGTGAATGAGATGAGCTTCTACGAGGCCTGCCGGCACGCGCCATACATCCCCGGCATGGGGAAGGCGGCTGCGAAGGTGGAGAGCTTTGTCGCCGAGATCGAAAGCTTCCGGAAGCTTGCCGAGGAGGAGAGCCTGCAGGAGCTGATCGAGGATATCCTGGAGAAGACCGGCTACCAGAAGGAGCTCGAGGAGGAGAATACCGTCGAGTCCCAGACCCGCCTGGAGAACATCGAGGAAATGATCAGCAAGGCGGTGGATTTTGAGAAGGATGCCGAGGATACGGATACGAAGCCTACGCTGGGGGATTTTCTGGAGCAGGTGTCCCTCGTTTCGGATCTTGACAGCGTCAATGCCGATGAGGACAGGATTTTCCTGATGACGCTGCACAGTGCGAAGGGACTGGAGTTTGAGCGCGTCTATCTTTCCGGCATGGAGGATGGGCTTTTCCCGAGCTATATGTCGATCAGCTCCGGAGACCCGGAGGAGCTCGAGGAGGAGAGACGGCTTTGCTATGTCGGCATCACACGGGCGAAAAAGGAGCTCATGCTGACGAGCGCCAAGTCCCGGATGATCAATGGCGAGACCCGGTTCAACCGGCCTTCCCGGTTTATCGATGAGATCCCGGCGGAGGTCATGGACGGAAGCCGGGCAAAGAGTCCCTACGAGGAGTGGAAGAGCGCGCATCCGGAGTATGCCGGGGCGATGAAGAGCGGACAGGGCGTCTATGGAAGCGTCGGCTATTACGCGGCCAAGGCGAGTGCCGCAGAAGGCTATACCGGTGCATCCGGAGGCTATGGCAGATCTGCCGGGATGGGCCAGGGCCGGAGCGGAGCGGGTAAAGGTGCAGGCCTTTCCAAGAGTATCGATTCCGCGAATCCAGGTTTTGGGAAGTCCTGGGATGCCGATGACGCGAAAGCTGTCTACAGTTTGAAAAAGGCAGCGGCAGCCGCAGCGGACGGCGATCTTGGCTATCATACCGGAGACCGTGTCCGCCACAAAAAATTCGGCGAGGGCATAGTCCGCGAGATCGAGGAGCAGACCAGAGACAGCCTGGTGACCGTCGATTTTGACACGGCAGGAACCAAGAAAATGTACGCCGGCTTCGCTAAGCTGGAGAAGATCGAGGAGAGTTAAGGACCTTGAGAGAAAAACCTGGGGCTATGATAGTTCTTCAGGAATTAGAAAGATTATCAAATGAGTGAAACCGAAAACATGAAAACAACCCTGAAAAAGGGCACACGCCTGACTGGGCTTGTGGAGCGAACGGATTTCCCCAACCGGGGCATCCTTCATATCGATGGGAACCGGATTCTCTGCAAAAACGCCCTCGAGGGCCAGACTGTAGAGCTGGTGGTGACCAAGGCGCACAAGGGCAAGGGCGAGGGAAGACTCCTTTCTGTCGTAAAGCCTGCCCCGGAAGAGACGAGAGAGTGCGACTGCCCGCATTTTGGCATCTGCGGCAGCTGCGTCTACCGGACCTTCCCTTACGAAGAGCAGTGCCGGAGAAAGGGAGAGCAGGTGAAGAGTCTGCTTTTCCCAGTGGCCGGAGAGTTCCCCTATACGGGCGTGCGACCGAGTCCTGTGGAGTACGGCTACCGGAATAAGATGGAGTTCTCCTTCGGAGATGACTGTCCGGGCGGCGAGCTCCAGCTTGGCATGCACCGCCGCGGCAGCTTTTACGATGTGATCACGGTAGACGGCTGCCAGATCGTGGATGAAGACTATCGCCGCATCCTGACCTGTGTCCTGGAGTGGTGCCGGGTAAGAAACCTGCCCTATTACCACAAAAATCACGTCGGCTTCCTGCGCCATCTGCTGGTACGAAAAGCAGCAAAGACCGGGGAAATCCTGATTGACATCGTGACCAGCTCCCAGACACCGGAAGGCTGGTCGGCAGAGGAGTTTGCCAAGGCGCTCGCAGCGCTGCCGCTTGACGGAAGCATCGCAGGCATTCTCCACACGACAAACGACAGCCTGGCGGATGTGATCGCGAGTGACCGCACCGACATCCTGTACGGGAAGGATTATTTTACCGAGGAGCTCCTCGGTCTCACCTTCAAGATCACCCCGTTCTCCTTTTTCCAGACCAACTCCCTTGGAGCGGAGGTCCTGTACGAGACGGTGCGCGAGTATGTCGCCGAGGCCGTCCGCCGGGAGAGCGAACAGGGCAAAAATCCTGAGGAATTCACGGTCTTTGACCTTTACAGCGGGACCGGAACCATCGCCCAGCTCCTCGCAGCCTCCTTCAAAAAGGTAATCGGCGTGGAGATCGTAGAGGAAGCCGTCGTCGCCGCCCGCGAAAACGCAGCGAGAAACGGACTGAAAAACTGCCGATTCCTCGCAGGCGACGTCCTGAAGGTCCTTGACACCATCGAGGAGAAACCGGACCTGATCATCCTGGATCCGCCTCGCGACGGCATCCATCCCAAGGCCCTTCCAAAGATCCTCGCCTATGAGGTACCGTACATTGTCTATGTCTCATGCAAACCGACCAGCCTCGCCCGCGACTTAGAAGGCCTCCTCGCCACCGGCTACCGCCCCGTCACCGCCTGCAGCGTAGACATGTTCCCGGACACGACTGGGATTGAGACGGTTTGCCTCTTGAGCAGCCGATAATCTGACTCATACGTGCCCTTGAATCTGAAGATGGAGGAATTAAGGAGAAGGAAAATGCGATTTGTTATTCAATGCGTGAAAGAAGCAAAGG
>CAMOGO010000085.1 GCA_946614075.1 uncultured Lachnospiraceae bacterium
AAGTTCTTGTCATAGCAGTAGTAAACGCCCTCATAATGAGTAGCAACTACCAGGAAATCACCCTTAGCGTCCAGATCGTAGCTGTCCCAGTAATACTCTCTTGCGAGCTGGCCGATCATGGTCTCATTGTAGTAGACATCGGCGTGGTCTACAATGTAGTAATTGTCATTGTAATCGGAATAGTCGTGATCCTCCTCGGTTCCGGGAGCCAGGACAATACCGAGTACCCACTTCGGAGAAGCGATGACGAAATCCTGATACAGGTAGTCAGAGAAGATATTTCCCTCACAGTCGATCAGGGCATATGCTCCATCACTGCTCTGGCTGACAGCGAAAACGCCTGCTGGTGAGCCATCATCCGAATACGCATAATCGATGTCGCCATCGACGGTCTCATACAGGACAGTACCATCTGCTGCGATCAGGGCCATTCTGTCGGTATCCTCGATAACAACCGGAACTTCCTGTGCTTCCCACCAGCCCCAGCTTGAGGTGGTAAGAGCTGTCTCTGTCTCAACCCAGACAGAACCGTCCTCTGCCGGTGCCGCTTTGGCAAGAGCAAGGATCGGAGTTGTCAGAGTCAGGACCGCTGCAAGCAATACAGCTAATCTCTTTTTCATAATTTCCCTCCTTTATATGGCTTTACGCCACTTAGCATAGTACCTTAATTGTACCTCATGCAAAGTAGTTTGTAAAGAATTCATTGAATGCGTAAAAGGTAAACTAATCTTCTTTCAGATTATTCTCTCTGAGCTCATTCATTGGCGTGACAAAGATCTGTCCCTTTCCATCCAGCATATCTGCCGGCAGGAACAGTCTCTGGGACATATCAAGTCCGTCAAAATCGACTCCGATCAGCTCATGGATCTCGATCTCCGGCCAGGAAGCTGCTGTTGCCCAGATCTCGGAAACCGTCGGAAGTGTCGTGACATCCGTTACCTCATAGGACTCTACGGCATTGCCCAGGAAATAGTCGTACGTGACAACCTTCTTTCCTTCCTTGTCGAGATGTCCATGGATCATTCCCAGTGTCGCGCCTTTGTCCTTCATCTCCTGTGCGACCGAAACGATCTCATCCACAGTAATCATGTGCTTGTTGTTTACCTGCATGATATCTCCTCCTGTTTTTCAGCATATACGCGGAAGCTGTGCTCCCGACAGTTTATTTATGATCCGGCTTCCGCCGGATTCGGTACGGCAGATCACCCTTCCTGGGGCTTTCGCCGTTACTTTCCCTATGATGGCGGCATTCTCTCCGCCAGGTGTGCTCCTTAGAGCCTGAAGTGCTTCCTCTGCCCTGTCCGGGGCCACGACTGCCAGAAGCTTTCCCTCATTGGCACAGTACAAAGGATCCAGTCCTAATAGCTCGCATGCGCTTCGGACGCTCCCCCGTACCGGGATATCCTCCTCGGAAAGCTCGATGCCTACATCGGTTCTTCCCTCGGTGAACTCGTTCAGAGTCGTCGCGATCCCGCCGCGGGTCGGATCTCTAAGTACCTTCAGGTCCTCTCCCAGGGGGAAAAGCGCCTGTGAAAGTCCGGTCAACGGCATGCAGTCCGACAGCACGGCGCCACTTTCCATCAGGTCATCCCGGGCCATCATGACAGCGGTTCCGTGGTCTCCTACGTATCCGCTGACCAGGACCGCGTCTCCTTCCGAGATCCTTTCCGGCGCCAGATCCGGATGGACGAGCCGTCCGATCCCGGCTGTATTGATATAAATGCCGTCTCCCTTTCCGCGCTCGACCACCTTCGTGTCGCCGGTGACGATCTTCACCCCGCAGGCCTTTGCGGTCTGGGCGATGGAAGTCACGATCTCCCTCAGGTCATCGAGCAGGAAGCCCTCTTCCAGGATAAACGACAGGCTCAGGTACTCCGGGATGCCTCCGCACATGCAAAGGTCATTCACCGTTCCGCAGACGCAAAGCTTTCCGATATTTCCCCCTGGGAACTTCCAGGGACTGACGACAAAGCTGTCGGTCGAAAAGGTCAGCTTTCCGGCTGCGGGCAGGATCGCCCCGTCGCCCAGCTTATCCAGTTCTTCGCTGTCAAAGGCCGGCAGCAGGATCTCCTCGATGAGGTCCGATGTCTTCTTCCCGCCGCTGCCATAGTCCAGCGTGATTATTTCCTTCAATCCATCTGCCTCCTACATATACTTATATGCGGCCGCACACGATCCCTCGCTCGAGACCATGCAGGGGCCTACCGGATGCTCCGGCGTGCAGGCCTTTCCGAAAAGCGGGCACTGCTTCGACTCGATTCTGCCGCAGATCACATCGCCGCACCGGCAGCCGGGGACGTCCTCCTTATCGCTGGGGGCGATCCTGAACTCGCGGATGGCATCGTGAGCGGCGTACTCCTCGCGCAGCTTCAGTCCCCTCTCGGGAATGGCTCCCAAGCCTCTCCAGATATCCGGGCAGGGCTCAAAGACCTTCTCCATCATCCGGACGGCAACCGGATTGCCCTCCGGCCGGACCGCGCGCGTGTATTCATTCTGAAGCCTGGGCTTTGCCTGCGCGATCTGCTGCACCAGCAGATAGACCGCCGTCATGATGTCTCCGGCCTCAAAGCCGCTGATTACGGCAGGAATGCCAAGCTCATCCGTCAGGAAGTGAAAGCCTTCCTCTCCAATGATCGTAGCGACATGCCCCGGGCACAAAAAACCATCCACCCGGAAATCTTCCGAGGAGGAAAGTCTCCGCAAAGCCGGTTCCACCCTCTTTAGCATACTGAGACAGTAGAAATTGCCGATGCCTTGCTCCGCAGCCTCCAGGACTGCCGCAGCGGTCCCGGGCGCCGTCGTCTCAAAACCGCATCCCAGGAAAACCACCTTCCGGCCAGGATTCTCCCTGGCAAAATCGACGGCATCCATCGCCGAGTAGACGATCCTGACCTGCGCTCCCAAGGCCTTTCTTCTCTGGAGATTGTCCCCAGGTACACTGCCGGGGACACGGATCATGTCTCCGTAGGTTGTGATCGTGACATCGTCTCTTTCCGAGAGTTTTAAAATCTCATCCATCATGCCGGACGGCGTCACGCAGACCGGACAGCCCGGCCCGGAAATCAGGTGGATATTATCCGGCAGGATCTGCTTGATCCCGCTTTTGGCAATCGCCATGGTATGCGTCCCGCATACCTCCATGATCCGGATCTCACCGAGATCCCATTTTTTCATTTCCTCAGCCAGTCGCAGGATATCCTCCTGCCGGCTAATCTTCGGCAAGAGCATCCGCTACCTCCCGGATCGCCTTCAGATTCTCCTCAGCCTGCTTCGGATCGAGGGTTTCAATCGCAAAGCCTGCGTGGACGATGCAGTAATCTCCCACCTTCGCCTGAGGGATAAAATCCGTACGGATCCTGCGGCGTACGCCGTCCATCTCACCAATTCCGTCTTTTCCATCTATTTCCACGATTTTCAGTGGAACTGCCAGACACATACGCGTGCCTCCTAACTTCTGTAAATTAATGTTTTGTAATCCTTTATTCTTATGCTTTCAGCCTTGCATTGCCGATCATGAGCTGTCCCAGCGCGATTCCCTCGTCATTCGCTGCGGCCCTCACATGAGTATAAACCTGAAAGCCTTCCCGGTAAAGGGCCGGCACCAGCCTCGACAGAAGGAACATATTCTGGAATACGCCTCCGGACAGCACGACTCGGTGAAAACCGGTCTTCTCTCTGGCCATCCGGCACTGCCTTACTCCTGCCTGCACCAGTGTGCGGCAAAAGGCCGCCGCAATCTGTGCGGCATCGACACCAGCCTCGACCTCCGCAAGGATCTCCCTCACGAGCGGTCTCCAGTCCCAGACCTCGCAGTCCTCCGCGCTACCAGCTTCCGCGCTGCTAGCTCCCGCACTGCTCGCTTCCGCACTGCTATCTTTCGCGCTGCTAGCTTCCGCACTGCTTTCCTCTGTATAGGTATCTAAGATGTATGTTTTCCGGGAATCATCCCCAGTCTCGACAGCCGTTTCTGCGAGTGTCTCAAGAAGAACAGCACCCTGTCCCTCGTAGGAAACCTGCGTCTTTCCCGTCAGGATCGCGTAGACACCGTCAAACAGGCGCCCGACTCCGGAGGATAACGGGCAGTTCTTTCCCTGGCGGATCATCTGCCGAAAGGCCTTCGCCCTCGGCTGCTCCCGGTATTCCTCAAGGTATCGTTCCGGGTCAGCCCCCGCCTCCAGGATCAGGGAAAAGGCTGTCCTGCCGATTTCCTTCATGCAGGCGTCCCCGCCCGGAAGCGGTATCGGTCTCATGTGGCCGGTACGGGTAAAGTCCGCATATCCGCCGGTCAGGGTCTCGCCTCCCCAGATGGTGCCGTCCGTCCCATAGCCGGTCCCGTCCCAGATCAGGCCGATGACCTCTCCGCTCAGGCGGTTATCCGCCATGCAGGAAGCCATGTGCGCATGATGGTGCTGCACCTGCAGACACGGGATTCCTTCCTTCTTGGCCGTCTGCGCGGCAAACTCAGATGAAAGATAGTCCGGGTGCCGATCACAGATCACAGCCTCCGGCCGGACACTGAAGAGTCTCTCAAAGTGACTCACCTGATCCTCGTAATGTGCATAGGTTTCCCAGTTTTTCAGGTCTCCGATATGCTGACTGTAGAAAGCAAAGGATCCCTTTGACAAAGCAAAGGACGCCTTCTGCTCCGCCCCGCAGGCCAGAAGCATCGGCAGCGGTTCATCCAGGAAGATCGGGGACGGTGCGTAGCCGCGGCTCCTGCGAAGGAGATACGGTCTGCCGTCAAAAATCCGCACCAGCGAATCGTCACACCGGGTCACGATATCGCGATCGTGCATCAGGAAGCCGTCCGCAATGCCGGAAAGCTTCTCAAAGGCCTCCTCATTGTCCTTGATGATCGGACAATCGGAAAGGTTCGCGCTTGTCATCACCAGGATCCGCGGCCCTGCCTCAAGCAGCAGGACATGCAGCGGTGTATAAGGAAGCATGATCCCTACATAGGGATTATCGGTGATCCCTGCCGTCAGCTCCTTCCTCTTGCGGACAAGGGTGATCGGCTTCGCGGGGCTCTGCATGAGCCTGGCCTCTTCCTCGGTAATCTCCGCGATCTCTCGTGCCGTTTCCAGGTCCCGGCACATGAGAGCAAAGGGCTTTTCCTCTCTCTCCTTGCGCCTTCTGAGCTCCGCAATCCCGGAAGCACGGTCCGCTCTCACGGCCAGGTGAAAGCCTCCCAGTCCTTTGACCGCCAGGATCCCGCCTGAGGCCAAAAGCCCGGCGGCAAGCTCGATCGCCTCCGGATCCGAGTCTGACAGCAAATGTCCTTCCCCATCCCGGAAGCTCACATGAGGTCCGCAGTCCTTGCAGCAGTCCGGCTGCGCGTGATACCTGCGGTTTTCGATGTCTTCATACTCTGCCTCACAGACCGGGCACATCGAAAACCGGGCCATGGAGGTGCGGGCTCTGTCGTAAGGAATGTCCTTTACGATCGTAAAGCGAGGTCCGCAATTGGTACAATTGATAAATGGATATGCAAAACGCCGGTCCTCCGGATCCATAAGCTCTCTTCGGCAATCCTCGCAGATTCCGATATCCGGGGAGATCAGCACATTGTTTTCAAATTCTTTTTCACTGTGGCGTATTTCAAAAAGCTTCTCGTCCGGGACGATTTCCACGTCGCAGACCGAGGTATGCTCCACCTTCGCCATCGGCGGAAAGCTTTCGGGCAGCTCATGTAAAAAAGTCTCTGTCTGCTCTTTGCTGCCCTGTATCTCGAGACAGACACCGCGGGAGGTGTTCCGGATCCATCCGGTCACACCGCACCTTTTGGCCAGGCGGTGGATAGCGGGCCGGAAGCCGACTCCCTGTACGATTCCCGTAATTTCGATATGTTTTCGAACTAAAACGATCATTCTTTTTAAGAAGATCGGCCATCCCTGAAAGTCCTTTCTCTTTCGATGAACCGTCGGGATGGCCGCCTTTCCATTGGATTACTCAGTATCCATTTTTGCTGCGGCCTTAAGCCTCAGTCTTAACCTCTGCAGCCTGTGCAGGAGCCTCTGCAGTCTGAGCAGGCGCTGC
>CAMOGO010000086.1 GCA_946614075.1 uncultured Lachnospiraceae bacterium
CCAGCCCGCAAGCCAACTGCCAGATGTGGAGATTGATCCGAACAGGCGCTGCAAGCAAACACGGCCTGTGTCATATCGGGCTGCGGTTTGTGAGGAGGCCTTATACCGCTTCACGAGAAAAAATTACGTTAAGAGCCAGAATTCCCATTGTCTGAGCGCCAGGTGGCGGGGAGGGTTTACCGTCCCCAGCCACCAAGCGAGTTGGAATTCTGGCTCTTGTTCTTAGTAATCTTTTTGAGTGCTAGCAGTATTGGCCGACGAAACTCAAGCAGCACGATAGACACAGGCCTTGTTTTCCTGCAGCATCTGTTCGGATCATACACAATCCACATCTGGCAGTTGCCTTACGGTTGGGGTGGCGTGTTGCCAGGGGTGGGTGGTTCACAGGCGGGTGGCGCCGGGGCCGGGGTTTGCGATGTAGATTTCGGGGGTGTGGCCGGTTTTGGCTTCGTAGCGGGTGGTGATGGTTTCCCGGAAGGTGTCGATGGCTTCGTTCTTGACGATGCTGACGGTGCAGCCACCGAATCCGCCGCCGGTCATGCGGGAGCCGAGGACGCCGGGGATGCTCCAGGCGATCTCTGTCAGGAGATCCATCTCCGGGCAGGAAACCTCGTAATCATCACGCAGGGATACGTGGGAGGCGTTCATCAGCTGGCCAAACTTTGCCAGATCGCCTTCGCGCAGGGCTGCTACCGCCTGGATCGTGCGCTCATTCTCCGCGACGGCGTGACGGGCGCGGCGGCGGCAGACAGGATCCTTTATGGCATCTGCCAGGAGGTCGAATTCCTCCGGGGTCAGATCGCCCAGAGAGTGGATCGACTTGGCCGCGAGCGCCTCAAGGGCTGGGTGCTTCGCGGCTTCTGCCTGCAGATCTACCTTCTGAAGGTCGGCCAGGGCCTCGGCGCACTCTCTGCGTCTGTCATTGTACGCGGAGGAAACGAGGCTGTGCTTGACCTTGCTGTTGGTGATCACGATCGAGGCGTCTCCCAGGTCAAGGGGTGCATACTCATAGGACAGCGTATTGGTATCCAGGAAGATTGCGCAGTTTTCCTTGCCCATTGCGCTGGCGAACTGGTCCATGATGCCGCAGTTCATGCCATTGTACTCATTTTCACCGTACTGGCCGATCTTCGCAAGCTCGACACCGTCGATCGTCTCCGCTGCCTTCCCGGATGTGGCATTGGCTGCCATCGTGGCTACGGCTTTGGCCCCGGTTTCTGCTTCCGTCTCCTTCACTTTGGCGCCTGCATTCTCTTTGAAACCCAGGTCGCGTGCGATCACGCCGGTCAGGACCTCGATCGCTGCTGAGGAGGAAAGGCCGGAGCCGGATGGGATGTTGCCGTAGAAAACGATATCCATGCCTTGCTCGAGCGGATGCCCGAATTTCTCAAAGGCCCAGAGTACGCCCTTCGGATAGTCTGCCCAGCTGCCCTTCTTGTCCTCTTCCAGTGTATCCAGGCTGGTTTTGATTACGCCGGCCTTTGCCACATTGGCTGAGTAAAAGCGGACAAAGCGGTCCTTTCTGACTCTGGCTGCGCCCCAGATGCCCATCGTCAGGGCGCAGGGGAAGACATGGCCGCCATTGTAGTCGGTGTGCTCGCCGATCAGGTTGACGCGCCCCGGTGCAAAGTAAAAACGGATCTCGCCATTTTCGCCGTAAAGCCGGACAAAATCCTCTCGAAGCTTTTCGATCATTTTCTCGTTCATGTGCTAAATTCTCCTGTATATTTCATCAGTAGTACTGCGAAGCGTCTGCTTTCATTTCTGTCTTTTCACATTCTATCCGTAACGTCCGAAAACCTCAAGTAGAACTGTGATATTCTTGGCGATTGACTTTGCGCAAGACCTTTCACGACAAAGGCCAGCCCCGTGTAGTGCGGAGCTGGCCGAGATGTCTTGTCTTTTGTTGTCGCGAGCAATCTTCTGCAGATTATGTTTTGTGGCTGTTTTCTGCAGGTTATGTTCTGCTAGGTTTTTTTTGCAAATTCCTGTAACGGTCTTGTCTTACCTGACATCTCACGGTTTCTCGTGCTCGGCGAGGGCAGTCTTGGTGACCATACCGGTCAGGGCAAAGAGGGCGATGGCGTTGGGGATGACCATCAGGTTGTTGAACATGTCGGTCAGCTCCCAGACGAGGTCGTTGGACATCATCGTGCCAAGGAAGATGAAGACCAGGGCGATGATGGAGTAGACCTTTACGCTGTTCTTGCCAAAGAGGTAGATGACGTTGATCTTGCCAAACATGTTCCAGCTCAGGACGGTCGAGAAGGCGAAGAAGAACAGGCAGATGGCGACGAACTTCGCGCCGAAGCTTGCTCCCATAATCGTGCCGAAGGCGGTCTGAGCGAGGTTGGCTTTGCCGATGGTTTCGGTCACGGCGCCAATGTAGCCGTTTGCCAGCACGCCATCCTTGGTGTACAGGGTGGAGATGATGACGAGGGCGTTCAGGGTCAGGACGATGAAGGTGTCGATGAAAACGCCGATCATAGCGACGACGCCCTGCTCATGAGGATCCTTGACATTGGCCTGCGCGTGTGCGTGAGGGGTGGAACCCATACCTGCCTCGTTGGAGAAAAGGCCGCGCTTTGCGCCTTGGCTGATGGCTGTCTTGATGGCTGCGCCGAAGCCGCCGCCGATGATGGCCTGCGGGGTGAAGGCGTACTTAAAGATCATGCCGAAGGTGGCCGGCAGATACTGGATGCGGGCGATCAGGATGGCGAGGCCGCCGATGATGAAGATCACGGCCATGATCGGGACGATCTTCTCCGTGACGGAGGCGAGGCGCTGCATGCCGCCGATGAAGATGATGCCGCAGATCACAACGAGGATGATGCCGACAGCCCAGCTCGGGATGCCGAATGCGGTCTCCATCGTGGAGCCGATGGAGTTGGACTGGACCATGCAGCCCATGAAGCCGAGGGCGAGGACGATGGCGACGGCAAAGAAGCCTGCCAGGAATTTTCCAAAGCCACCATTGAAGGCGGTCGTGATGTAGTAGACCGGGCCGCCGTGGACGCTGCCGTCGTCGTCGACCTTGCGGGTCTTGATGGCGAGGACTGCCTCGGAATAGATCGTGGCCATGCCAAAGAAGGCAATGATCCACATCCAGAAAATAGCGCCGGGGCCGCCGGTCAGGATAGCGCCGGATGCGCCGACGATGTTGCCGGTACCGACCTGGGCAGCGATGGCGGTGGCCAGAGCCTGGAAGGAGCTCATACCGCTCTCATGCTTGATTCCGAGCAGGTTCAGGTTGCCGAAGACTCTCTTCATGCCCTCGCCGAAGCAGCGGACCTGGACAAAGCGGGTCTTGATGGAATACCAAAGTCCGACACCGATCAAAAGGAAGACCAGAATGTAGTTGGACAGGTAGGTGTTGATGTTGCTGACGATGGGCAGCAGCACGGCTTCGATTGCTTTCATGGATTTTCCCTCCTGATATGGACAGATCTTTGAGGGATGCAACGATGATCGGGCAGGAGGAGGTCTCACTCTCCTGCTCGCAGCGCACCTCGCCCGCTGCCTTAAGCAGCATTCACCTTTGGGCGGCCTTGCGCATAAAAAGGAGCGATGGTTAGAATCCATCGCTCCGGAGAAAAGGCTGCATAGAAACGCACAGAAAAAGCACTTGCCACATTCGCTGTCAAACCACCGCTGTCAATCCATTCGCTGTCGATACACTCGCTGCTGATACATTCACGTCCTGCATTCTGTCCGTTTGATATGTCTCTGTCCTTTTGCCTGAGAGATTTGGGTCCGGAAAATGTACGTCCGGTTTTCATCCCATTGCCCCTTCGGCCCCCGATCTAACGGGTTTCTCCAGAGTTACATCCACGTACAGTCCTCGTCCCATCCGGGACACCTGAGAGTGTTACTCCTTCGGCCAGCTTCTGCCGCCTTGCCGTCTGCCAGGTCACCTTTCGGCCCTTTAAGGATCGGCTGCCTTGCGGTCTGCTGTTTCCTGCACGCTTCGTCTGTCAAAATGATAGACGTAAGATAGCATTCACGTGAATGATTGTCAATAGTGGCTTTTTATGTATTAATCTCTGTACACAAAACCCTTTGTGATATATGGCCTGCCCTTTTTCGTATCTTTCTGGCGCTGGTGCCGTCCCCATGGCTCATCCTCTCGCCTTGGGCGGGCGGCGGTTGATCCAGCGGGTGAGCTCGAGGCCCCATTCCTCGCTGTATTTTTTCCGCAAGGCCCGGTAGGCGTCGTTGATCTCATCGAAATATTTCGAATCCATCATGTCATTCAGCGAGTCGTAGCGCTCCAGGATGCCTCTATTATCCAGGCCCTCCTCAAAGACGCTCAGGATCCCGGCGCCAAACAGGAACTTGCTGCGATCCGCGGCGTTGCGGGCGGCAAAGCAGGCGATGCGCATGCCGCGCTCATTTCCGCTGGCCTTGATGTAGACGTCCTCGTGGACGTAGTAGCCCTCGAGGATTCCGTCCCGGAAGTCGGCGACCACGTGATCGCGCTCCTCCTTCGCCTTGTCCTCCTCGGCCCGAACCTGCACCAGTGCTGCGTGCGTGGCGATCTCCCGGTCATCCGCGATAATCTGCGCCGCTGACTCCGAAAGCATGTAGGCGCATTTGTGGATCTGCTCTGTCTTCCAGAAAAACGTCGGCTCCTCATCGGCGCTGTCTCCGGAGAAATGCTCCGTGGGCGTCAGAATCTGTCTCGGATGGGTCAGCGGATCGACGGTAAAGCCCAGCCTCTCGGCGATTTTCCCATTTCGGCGGATCTGGTCAAAGCCGTCCCCGTCAAAAGAGGGAAAGCACCGGCTCTCATCCTTCCGGTCCAGTTCGGAGACGGGCTGCAGATTCAGCCAGATCGTGCAGTCGCCGTCTGCGCGCAGGGAGTCGAGGTAAAAGCGAAAAACGCCCTGCCTGCGATACTCCTCCCGCACGTAGGCGCTCTCGACATACAGGATCGGCTCGGTCACTTCCTTTTCCAGAAGCTCCATGCGGTCCACCATCGGCTGGAAATAATCCTCCGTCTCCGACCACTCCTGATGCTCATACAGGGCCCAGTAAGGATTCAGGGTGCGCATCGTGTCACTGTAATCCAGAAGCATCGGGGGCAGCAGCTCCCGGATCGCATTCTGGGTCATCGGATAAATGTGCTGCTGCATCGTGAGGCGAAGGCAGGTCATGGCCGCGACCGTCTCCCGCCCGGCCTTGATCTTCGTGTGCTCACGGACCACGTGGTACAGATCGTCCTTGAGCCCGGAGAAGCTTAAGGAAAGGTCCTCCTTCGCCGTCTTTATCCGGAAACGAGGCTTGGACAAATCTTCCTTCCCGCTCTGATCATCTCCGGCCCGGCCTTTTCCAAGTTGGTCTTTCCCGCTCTGATCATCTCCGGCCTGGCTTTTTCCGGCCCGACTTTTTCCACCCGATGCCTTCGGGCTTTGTTTTTTCGCAGAAGACGGACCCTCAATCAGGATCTTGGCCGATGTCCCGAGGGCTTGCGCGATCACCGCAAGCTGATCGGCATCCTCGACGCCGCTGCCCTGTTCGCCGCGCTCGATCCGGCGCAGCTTATCCTCCGGCAGCCCCAGGGAAGCCGCCAGCTCCCGCCGGGACAGCCCGCAGATGTATTTTCTCAGTTCCTTGATCCTTTTTCCGATGCGCTTGCAGTCTGCCATATTATCTTGAACCCTCTCACCATATCATATGCGAAGAGGCCGCCTGATAGGCGGCCTCCCCTGCCATAAAGCAAGGCCGAACCTTGTCTGGCTACTCTTTTTCATCAATGGATTTCCGCCCCTGGAATTCCACCTCTGGAATTCCGCCGTTGGATTTACTTTGAGAACATTTCCGGGTTTGCGTCAAACCGGACGAGAACGCCCGATGCGATCAAGGTCTCACCCGATTCGCCAGTCACGATCTCATAC
>CAMOGO010000087.1 GCA_946614075.1 uncultured Lachnospiraceae bacterium
TCGACGGCTACGCGGTAAGCCTCCAGGACGTGCTCGCGTCCTGCCAGGGCAGACACCAGCATGATCAGCGTGGACTGCGGCAGGTGGAAATTCGTGATCAAGGCATCGAGGGCCTTGAAACGATAGCCGGGATAGATAAAGATCTCGGTCCAGCCCTTTCCGGCGTGGACGATGCCGTCCTCACTTGCCGCGGACTCGATCGTACGGCAGCTGGTCGTGCCGACGCAGATCACTCTCCCACCGTTTTTCTTGGTATTGTTGATCAGCTCGGCGGTTGCCTCATCGATCTCATAGTACTCGGAGTGCATGTGGTGGTCGAGGATGTTGTCGACCTTGACGGGTCGGAACGTGCCCAGTCCGACATGCAGTGTAACCTCGGCGATCGAGACACCTTTGGCCTTTATCTTCTCCAGAAGCTCATTCGTAAAATGAAGACCGGCGGTCGGTGCCGCGGCAGACCCCTCATGCTTTGCATAGACGGTCTGGTAGCGGTTTTTGTCCTTCAGCTCATGCTTGATATAGGGAGGCAGAGGCATCTTTCCGAGGGCGTCCAGAACCTCCTCAAAGATCCCGTCATAGGTGAAGCGGACCTTGCGGTTCCCCTCATCGAGGATATCCTCAACGACAGCGGTGAGCCGGCCGTCTCCAAAGCTGAGCTTTGCGCCGGGGCGGCATTTCTTGCCCGGCTTTACGAGGGTCTCCCAGGTGTCCTTGTCCAGACGCTTCAGCAGGAAGACCTCGACTGCGCCGCCTGTCTCGGCTCTCTGGCCTAAGAGGCGTGCAGGAATAACCTTGGTATTATTGAGAACCAGGCAGTCGCCTGGCTCTAAATACTGGTCGATATCATGGAAAATCCGGTGCTCGATGGCACCGGTTTCCTTGTCTAAAACCATCAGCCGCGAGGAGCTGCGATCTTCCAGGGGATCCTGGGCGATCTGCTCCTCGGGCAGATCAAAATTGAAATCCTTTACACTTAACATTATTACTCCGTCGTCAGATACTCCGAGCTGACAAAAGCTGTCTGGCCATTGTAATCGACCTTGCTCCAATCCGCGGTGTAACCGGTACGGGTAATCGTAGTACCCTCTTCCAGAACGCCAAGGATCTCGGAATCCGTCGATGCGCCGGAACGTACACGGACATCCGCGGTAGCCCTTACGGTCTCGTTCGTGATGGTGTAGCCATCTGCATCCGTTCCGCCAACCTCAGGAGCAGGTGCCTCCGTGCTCTGATCAGCACCGCTGCCGTTCAGTCTCTCTACAAGAGCCTTCAGATCCGCATCCTTTGCGATCGCATCCGCGAAGCGGGCATTGACGCTGGCCATCAGATCCTGGACAGGCTGCTGTGCGGAGACGGTATCGATGTAACTCTGAGTTGTCTCATCCGGCTGAGAGATGATCTTGTAGCTGCCGCCCTCCTGCTGCTGTACATAGTAGTAGGAAAGGTTCGCTGCCGGCTCGGCGATATTCCGGAACTTGACATAGTGATCGACATAGACGATCTTGCTGTCCGGGGTCATACCGGAATGCGTATAGATATTGAAATTGTTGTAGGACTCGGTGTACTCGTTGGTCTTGGCCAGCTTCTCAACAGAGAAACCTGCGGTCGTGTCCAGAAGTCCTTCCAGTGCTGCGACATCGCTCGCCTGAAGTGCTGCGTAGTAGGACTGGATCAGCTGGTTGATCTCCGGATAGGCATTCAGCTCAAGCTGCTCTACCTGCTCCTGGGTCTGGGACTCCATCGCGATCGGGGTCTCATTCGTATCGCTCGAAGAGGAACCGCCGCCATTGCGGATGATCCAGATCAGGACGCCGATCAGAGCGAGTGCTGCAAGACCAATCACACCGTAGATGAGAAACTTTTTATTGAAGCCGCCGCGGGAGGAGCCGGAACGCTTCTTGCGGGAAGCGGTTCTCTTCTCGATGTAGGCACTCTCATCCTCGCCGCCGAGCTCATTGCGAGCCTCCTCCAAAGCCTTGATACGGCGTCTGGGGGCAGGCTGGGCAGGTGCGGCTTCCTTTACAGACGCACGGGCTGCCGGTCTCTTTACCGGCTCTTCCTCGTAATCGTCGTCGTCGTAGTCCTCGTCGTACTCCTCCTCGTCGTCGTAGTCCTCATCATCGTAGTCCTCGTCGTCGTAGTCCTCGTCGTACTCCTCGTCCTCGTAATCCGAACGTCTTCCGGCACTGCGTCCATTATCCGCTGCTCTGCGGGCATTGCCGGCCAGCTTCGCCTCAAGGTCCGAAACCATATCGGACAGGCTTCCTGCTACATTGTCGTCTCTTCCATCATCGAGATCATCGACCTCATCCATATAGTCATCATCGTCAAACAGATCGTCGATGTCATCTCTGTTTCTATTCATTACTGGGATCTCCTTTCAGAGGAATTTATCTTCGCCTATTGTAACATTTCCGTAAAAATTGTGCAACGGGTCAGTGTAAAAAGAATGTATCCAAGCGCTTAAAAAAGTCTTGCCTTAACCCCTCGTTTGGTGTATTATAATCACCGATGCACCTGTAGCTCAGTGGATAGAGCAGTGGCCTCCGGAGCCGCGTGCGTAGGTTCGATTCCTATCAGGTGCATTTTCTCATCTCTCCTGGCTGCTTTGCAGCCACGTCAGAAGACACTTTTTAAATGCATTTTTTACTGCACTTTACCGATCTTTACGATCATCTTGTGATTTCTTCTTTGCAGAACAGGTCATAAAGCTTTACGCATACCTATCTTGTCTCGAACTGTGCCCGTATTCACAAAAGGCAGCGTTCCTTCTTTCGCTGACGCCTTTGCACATCTCTTCGTGTCTGCTAAAACAGCGTCTATTTGTCATGCCTGTTCCGAAAAGGACAGTCACGTACACCAAAAGGAGGAAACAAAAATGAATTACGAAACTTTTCTGAATACCATCTGCCACGAGATGGAGGTACGCACCTTAGGCCGGCTGCATGTCACCCTTACCTCAGTCCTGAAGAATAACGGTCAGAAGCTTGACGGAGTCGTCCTTGCCCCCACTGGCGGCGAAGAAACGATCTTCACTCCGACCATTTATCTCAATACCTTTTATGAGGATTACCGGAACGGCCTCGTGACCCTGGACCGGATCCTGGCGGAGCTTCTGGCCATCTTTGACTCTGCCCCGTCCTCTCCCATGCTCCCTGAAATCGAGCATTTCTTTGACTATGAGGCGATCCGCGGAAATATCATTCTCCAGCTCATAAACCGGGAATGGAATGCCGAGCTGTTAGCGGACGTCCCTCACATCCCCTATCTCGACCTCGCCATCGTATTCCGGGTAAGGACCGGTAATTTCGGCTTCGGCGAGACGACGGTGCTGGTCCGCAACTCCCATCTCGAGGACTGGGGTGTGGATCTGGATACCGTGTACCAGGATGCGATGAAAAACTCTCCCCGGATCCTGCCGGTCGAATGCAAAGAGATGAGCTCCTTGCTGAAGGAGTACGAGAGCCGGATCCGCGCCGCCTCAGGTGAAGAAGCACCAGAGGATCCTGACGATACAGAGGATCCGGAGAATGTCCGCTCTCCTTTTCTCGTCCTGACCAATCAGTCCCGCGTCCTGGGCGCTTCCGTGATCCTTTATCCGAAGGTTCTGCAGATCATCGCGGACTGGATGGAACGGGATTTCTATCTCCTCCCCTCGAGCATCCACGAGTTTATCCTGCTCCCCTACAAACCGGACATCAAGCCGGAGGATCTGGGAGAAATGGTCCGCTTCGTCAACACCAAGGGTGTGGAGTCGACCGAGTGTCTGTCTGACCACGCCTACCGGTATCTGCGCGAAGAAGAACGTCTGATCAGTGTTTAGCAATATCGTGATGAAAGCGTACGGATTCAAACAGCTGTCCGAAGAACGAGTTCTTCGTCCGAGCTGTTTGACATCCTCACTCCGCTTTCATAAAAACTGCCCCCGGCTTTCTTAAAAGCCGGGGGCAGACCTTTTTTTATACGTAAGACGATTATTTAACGTCCTTCATACTCAGGTTAATCCGGCCCATCTTATCGATCTCGATGACCTTAACAGTAACCTCGTCGCCAATATTGACAACATCCTCAACCTTTGCGACTCTGCGGTCGGAAAGCTTGGAAATGTGGACCATACCGTCCTTGTTCGGAGCCAGCTCGACGAATGCGCCAAACTGCATGATCCGGACAACCTTGCCGGTGATCACCTGGCCGACCTCGACATCCGTCACGATGCGGTGGATAATGTCGATTGCCTTTGCGATCATCTCAGCATCGGTACCGCAGACAGATACGCTGCCGTCGTCCTCGATGTCAATCTGGACACCGGTCTCCTCGATGATCTTGTTGATAACCTTACCCTGCTTGCCGACGACATCGCCGATCTTGGTCGGGTCAATGGTGATCTGCTCGATCTTCGGAGCGTACTTGCTGACTTCCTTGCGAGGCTCAGCGATTGCCTTGGCCATGTCATTGTCCAGGATATAATCTCTGGCTTCGTGCGTACGGGAGATTGCTTCCTCGATGATCGCACGGGTCAGACCGTGAATCTTGATATCCATCTGGATTGCGGTGATACCCTCGTGGGTACCGGCAACCTTGAAGTCCATATCGCCGAAGAAGTCCTCAAGGCCCTGGATATCGGTCAGGACGATGTAGTCATCATCGGTCTCTCCGGTCACCAGACCGCAGGAGATACCGGCAACAGCCTTCTTGATCGGGACACCGGCAGCCATCAGAGACATACTGGAGGAGCAGATGCTGGCCTGGGAGGTCGATCCGTTGGACTCCATGGTCTCAGATACGGTACGGATTGCATAAGGGAACTCCTCGACGCTCGGAAGCACCGGAACGAGAGCTCTCTCAGCCAGAGCACCATGACCGATCTCACGACGGCCCGGGCCACGGCTCGGCTTGGTCTCACCGACAGAGGAGGACGGGGAATTGTAATGGTGCATGTAGCGCTTGCTCGTCTCATTGACATCCAGGCCATCCAGCTTCTGAGCCTCGGACAGCGGAGCCAGCGTACAGATATTCAGGATCTGGGTCTGTCCACGGGTGAACATGGCAGAACCATGGGTACGAGGCAGGACGTCTACCTCTGCAGCCAGAGGACGGATCTGGGTGATCGCACGGCCGTCAGGACGCTTGTGATCCTTCAGGATCATCTTGCGGACGGTCTTCTTCTGGAATTTGTAGACAGCCTCGTCGATCAGCGGCAGCCACTCGGGATGTGCCTCAGCATATCTCTCCTCCAGGCTTGCCTTGATCTGGCGGATATTCTCCTCACGGACCTGCTTCTCATCGGTGAAAACAGCAACCTCCATCGCCTCAGGAGTGACGAAGGATACCATGTCATCCCACAGATCAGCCGGGGTATCGATGTGAGTATACTCGTGCTTCGGCTTACCGCACTCAGCGACGATCTGATCGATGAAAGAGATGATCTGCTGATTGACCTCGTGAGCCATGAAGATGGCCTCGATCATCTTGTCGTCCGGAACCTCATTGGCACCAGCCTCGATCATGATGACCTTCTCACGGGTGGAAGCGACGGTCAGGGCAAGGTCGGAAACCTTTCTCTGAGCGGCGGTCGGGTTGATGACGAACTCACCGTCTACCAGGCCGACCTGGGTACCGGCGATCGGGCCGTCAAACGGAATATCGGAAATCGCGGTAGCAATGGAGGAACCAAGCATCGCGGTGATCTCCGGACCACAATCCTGATCCACGCAAAGAACCAGGTTGTTCAGGGTAACGTCGTTGCGGTAATCCTTCGGGAAAAGCGGACGCATCGGGCGGTCGATGACACGGGAGGTCAGGATCGCATGCTCGGAAGCCTTACCCTCACGGCGGGTGAAGCCGCCCGGGATCTTACCGACTGCATACATCTTCTCC
>CAMOGO010000088.1 GCA_946614075.1 uncultured Lachnospiraceae bacterium
TGTCCTTTTGTTTTTAGCATTTCCCGCGAGAAGTAACAGATCTGGCCGACGAACCCGGCTGCCGGCGATATTTCTCTGGCTTAAATGCCTTTGAGGTCTTTTCGTCCTGCAGACACTGCCGCGCCTAGGCGGGGCCGAGGACTTTTTCCATGAAGTAGACGATTTGCTTTTTCCACCACGGCCAGTCGTGCGCGACATCCATCCCCCAGTAATCAAACCACGCATGAATGCCTTTTTCCTTCATGACAGCCTCAAGCTCCCTCGTCTTCGGGATCAGCTCCCATTCCCAGGCGCCCTGGCCAATGCAGAAAATCATCTGTCTTTCATTGTACAAAGGAATGTAGTAATGATCGGCGGGCATATTCCGCAGGAAATCGACGGGCGAGTTATTGTAGACGATGGAGTCCATGTAGTTACCAAAGAAAAAGTCGGAGCGATAGAAACCGCTTTGGCAGATGCAGGCGTCAAACAGGTCCGGCCGGCGAAGGAAGAAGTTGGCAGCATGGAAGGCGCCCATACTGCAGCCTGTAGTGATCAGGGGGCGGTAATTTTCCGTACGTTCACGGATCATGGGAACCATCTCATCCACGATATAGTGGTACCAGGCCTCATGTCTGGCAGATCGGCTGGCCCCGTCGCCTCCGAAATTGGACCAGGTCTCCTCGTCAATGGAGTCCGGCGTGATAATCATAAGCTTTCCGGCGTCGATCCATGGACTAAGGACTTCAACCATGCCGAAGTCAGCGTAGTCGCTGTGTTTTCCATTCTGCGGCGCAAAGGCTACCATGATATGTCCGGCGTGACCATAGACACCGCAGGCCATGGTCCGCCCCAAATATTCACTGTAAGTTCGGATTTCTTCGTATTTCATTTTCAGATCCTCTCTTAGCGTACAATCCCAGAATTATCCCCTTCATCAAAAAGCCCTTCCATTTAGCTATATTCATTGTAGTGCATAGGGTTTCTCTTGACAAGATCGAACGTCTGTTCTACAATAAAAGAGCGTACTACCCGGGTGCCTGACCGCATGAAAGGGACTGGCGCAGGGGGCTTGAGTCCTTGCTTTTTCCGGGATTTGCCTATATACTTACGGGAGGCAAAGCATCGTATGAAAGCTTTTGATTAAAAATGGTCTTGCAGCTGTCTTTAGACTTACGGTCTTGATCGCTGCCTTGTTTTGCATACAGGAGGATTGACATGAAGGATAAAAATAATCTTTTCTTTCTGATCGGTGGTGTGGTGCTGATTGCGGGTATTATCTGCCATGTGCAGGGGATGGAGCATGGGATTCATATCGCGCTGGCGGGATTTATCGTATGCTGCATCGGCTTTTTCCGCCTTCTGCATAATCCGGATCCGAACATCGACATGAGTAAGCAGCCGAAGCCGTTCCACGGCGATTTCGCGGATAATCCGCGGGCGGGTCTGGGGTGTTCCGGCAGCTGCGGTACCTGCATGAGCAGCGGTGGATGCACTGCTTTAAATCAGCAGGCACGGAGCAAGAAGTGATAGCTCCGGCTTTTTAGGATACATTATGGTATTTTAAGAGCAGGGGATGCCGGTATTGGCATGAGTACAGCGCGTTGGCGCTTTTTTGAGGACTTTATATGAAGGAAACCTACAATGCCTCCTCGATCACGGTCCTGGAGGGACTGGAAGCCGTGCGCAGACGGCCGGGCATGTATATTGGCAGCGTGGATTACAAGGGTGTCAATCACCTGATGTACGAGATCGTTGACAATGCCGTGGACGAGCATCTGGCGGGCTTCTGTACGAGGATCGATGTCACGATCCATGAGGACGGCAGCGCGACGGTCCGGGATGACGGCCGCGGCGTGCCGGTCGATATGCACAGTAAGGGAGTATCCGCCGAGCGTGTGATTTTCACGACATTGCACGCCGGCGGTAAATTTGATTCTGCCTCCTACAAGGTATCGGGTGGTCTGCATGGTGTCGGATCCTCCGTTGTCAACGCGCTTTCTACCTGGCTTGAGGTGAAGACCAGCGTGGGCGGGAAGGTCTACCGTGACTTTTACCGGCGGGGCGAGCCGGACCAGGAGCTTGTCGGCGGCCTTTTGCCTCCGATCGGGAAGTCCGGGAAGTCCGGTACGACGATCTCCTTCCTTCCGGATGAGGAGATTTTCGGACACCATACCTTCAAGGCGTCCGTGATCAAGAGCCGTCTGCATCAGACGGCCTATCTGAATCCGAATCTGACCATCTCCTTTACGAATGAGAGATCGGGTGAGGAGGAGTCTCTCGTTTATCATGAGCCGGAGGGCATCAGCGGCTATATCCGCGAGCTGGACGAGGGGAAGGAGTGCGTCAGCCAGATTATCTCTTACTCCGGAAAGGAGGAGGGGATCGAGGTCGATGTGTGTCTGCAGTTTACGAGGACCTTCGAGGAGAATATCCTGGGCTACTGCAACAATATTTACACCGCCGAGGGCGGTATGCACCTGACCGGCTTTAAGAACCGCTTCACCACCATCATCAATAATTATGCCCGTGAGCTTGGCATCCTGAAGGAGAAGGATGAGAATTTCACCGGTGCCGATACCCGCTGCGGAATGACGGCGATTGTCTCGATCCGCCATCCGGATCCGATGTTCGAGGGCCAGACCAAGACGAAGCTTGGCAGCGCGGATGCGGCCAAGGCTGTCGCGCAGGTGACGGCTAGACAGCTCCCGCTTTATCTCGACAGGAATCTCGAGGAGCTGAAGGAGATCATCCAGTGCGCGACGCGCTCGGCGACGGTCCGGAAAAACCAGCTGAAAAATAAGGAAAATCTCCTGTCCAAGCCGAAGTATTCCTTTGACTCCAACGGGAAGCTGGCGAACTGCGAGAGCCGCGATGCTTCGAAGTGCGAGATTTTTATCGTCGAGGGTGATTCTGCAGGCGGCTCGGCGAAGATGGCGAGAAACCGCCGGTATCAGGCGATCATGCCGATCCGCGGCAAGATTCTGAATGTCGAAAAGGCCACCATGGACAAGGTGCTCGCCAATGCTGAGATCAAGACGATGATCAATGCCTTTGGCTGCGGTTTTTCCGAGGGCCTTGGGAATGATTTTGACATTACGAAGCTCCGCTACGACAAGATCATCATCATGGCCGATGCCGACGTCGATGGGGCCCATATCAGTACGCTGCTTCTGACCTTTTTCTACCGGTTCATGCCAGAGCTGATCCAGGAGGGACATATCTATATCGCGATGCCGCCGCTTTACAAGGCAATCCCGGCCCGCGGCGAGGAGGAGTACCTCTACGATGACGATGCTCTGGCGAAGTATCGGAAGGCCCACCGGAATTTCAAGCTTCAGCGCTACAAGGGCCTTGGCGAGATGGATGCCGGGCAGCTGTGGGAGACCACGATGGATCCGGAGAGACGCCTTTTAAAGCAGATCGGGATCGACGATGCAAAGGCGGCCGACCGCCTGACAAGCCTCCTGATGGGCACCGATGTCGAGCCCAGAAGGGTTTATATCCAGGAAAATGCGAACTATGCGACGCTTGACGTATAGAGGATTGACAAATGGCAAAAAAGAAAGATGATAACTGGACCTCCACGCCGGAGGAGCGGATTCTGAAAACAGAATACACCGACGAGATGAGCAAGTCCTACATCGACTACAGCATGAGCGTAATCTGCGCCCGTGCCATTCCGGACGTCCGGGACGGCCTGAAGCCGGTCCAGCGCCGGACTTTGTACGCGATGGAGGAGCTGGGTGTTTCCCATGACAAGCCTCACCGCAAGAGCGCCCGTATCGTTGGCGATACGATGGGTAAATACCATCCGCACGGCGATTCCTCGATCTACGACTGCCTGGTCGTGATGGCGCAGGATTTCAAGAAGGGCGAGATCCTCGTGGACGGGCATGGAAACTTCGGCTCCATCGAGGGAGACGGCGCAGCTGCCATGCGTTACACAGAGGCGCGGCTCGCGCAGCTGACCGAGGAGACGCTGTTAAAGGATCTGGACAAAAATGTCGTCGATTTCATTCCGAATTTTGACGAGACAGAGAAAGAGCCGTCGGTCCTCCCTGCCCGTATTCCGAATCTTCTGGTCAATGGCGCCGATGGTATCGCGGTCGGTATGGCGACCAGCATCCCCACGCACAACCTGAAAGAGGTCCTGGAGGCAGAGATTGCCTATTTGAAGGATTCGGATATTTCTCTGGAGAAGCTGATGAAGATCATGCCGGGCCCGGATTTTCCGACGGGCGGTGTGATCGTGAATGCGCAGGACCTGCCGTCGATCTACGAGACCGGCAGCGGGAAGATCCGCGTCCGCGGAAAGATCGAGTTTGAAAAGGGAGAGGGCCGGACCGGGCGCGACAGCCTGGTGATCACCGAGGTCCCCTACACCATGATCGGCATGGGAATCCCGAAATTCATCACGACCCTCGGCGATATGGTCGAGGGGAAGGAGCTCCCGGAGGTCACCGATATCACGAACCAGTCCTCCAAGGAGGGCATCCGCATCGTGCTGACACTGAAAAACGGGGCAGATCCGGACGCCGTAAAGAATAAAATCCTGAAGAAGACCAAGCTGGAGGATACCTTTGGCGTGACGATGCTGGCCATCGCGGACGGTGTCCCGAGGGTCATGGGCCTGTTGCAGATATTGGAGTGCTTCACCGAGTTCCAGGTTGAGGTGAATTCCCGGAAGTATCAGAGCATGCTGGCCAAGGAGCAGGAGAAGGCCGAGATCCAGGAGGGCCTGATCCGGGCGATCGATATCATCGACGTGATCATCGAGATCATCCGTGGCTCGAAAAACGTCAAGATTGCACGGGATGCCCTGATGGGCCATCCGGAGCAGGTGAATTTCAAGACGAAGGCAGCCGAGCGCGTCGCGAAGAAGCTGAACTTTACGGAAAAACAGGCCAACGCGATCCTCGACATGCGCCTGTCCCGCCTGATCGGTCTGGAGCTTCTGGCTCTGCAGAAGGACCAGGAGGAGAGTCTGAAGAAGATCAACCAGTACCAGAAGATCCTGAATGACTATGATGCGATGATGAACACCATCATCAAGGATCTGGAAGGCTACAAGAAAAACTTCGGCCATCCGCGCCGGACGCAGATCATTGACGCCGAGCCTCTGCCGGAGATCAAGGTCGAAAAGATCGACCGGGAGATCGTCTTTACCGCCGACCGGTTTGACTATGGAAAGATTTACGAGCCGGCCTTCTACGAGAAGAACCGGGAGACCATCGACCGGGACAGTCACGCGGTATTCCGCATGCTCTCCAGTGAGAAGATTTACCTGTTTACCACGGCGGGAAATGTGCACACCATCCGGGCAGAGGACCTGCCCCTGGTGAAGGGCAGCCAGAAGGGAGTCCCGCTGGATAATGTCTGCAATTACGACAGCCGCAAGGAGAGGATCGCAGCGATCTTCCCGGAAATGTCGATGCAGATCGAAAAGCTTTTATTTGTGACGACAAAGGGCATGATCAAGGTTGTCGACGGGAAGGAGTTCATCTCCTCACGAAAGACGATCGCAGCCACCAAGCTGAATGACGGCGATGAGCTGCTCGCCGTGGAGGCACTTGTTGGTTCCCAGGTTTACCTGGCGACGGAGGAGGGCTTTAGGATCCGGTTCTCGCTGAGCGAGGTCCCGGAGCAGAAAAAGGCCAGCGCCGGCGTGAGAGCGATCACGCTGGGACCGAAGGACCAGGTATCCCGCATGGCACTGGTCACCCCGGGCGGCCCGGACTCCCCGGATGCACAGGCAGTCCGCCTTTCCAAGCGCGGCGGCAAGGGAACCAAGGCCCGCAGCACAAAGTAGATAAGGGACAAAGGCAAACACTGCCAGGGCATAACGTCTTTTGATCGTATCTTTTGAAAGGACCATGCC
>CAMOGO010000089.1 GCA_946614075.1 uncultured Lachnospiraceae bacterium
AGCCCATAGCTGCAGGCCTCATAGACAGCTTTTCCCTTTTCACACTCGACAATACCGGAAATCGTACGTCCAGGGTAAAGCTCCGCCATCAAGGCATTGATCTTCTCCTCGGTGACTGCGGTAGCCTTCCGGCCCTCGGTGATGACCGCATCCATCATCGGATCGGCAACCGTCTCGGTCTCCATCGTCTCATCGACAGCCGCCTCCATGGTCTCTGCCTCCATGGATTCCGATACCTCGGCAGACTCCGTCTCCATGACCTCCTCGGTCATCGCCTCGGCAGACTCTCTCATCTCGGTCTCTGCCATCTCCGTACCCGCAGGCATCTCCGCCGGCTGCGTCTCCGGGAAACGATCACACGCCTCCGTCATAGCCGCCTCGGTCTGAGGCATCACTGCCTCCGTCACTGCCTCCGTCATGTCCTCCGCAGCAGCAGACGTCCCCTCCGTCACCATCTCTGACGGATTATCCCTCGGCCCATCCTCCGATGGAGGCGCCGCGCATCCGGCAAATGCCATGCCAAATGCCAAAACCGCCGCCAGTGCCAATGCTGTAAATCTCTTCATGTTACCTTTTACACCTCCTTGCCCTTTTCTTCTCGAATGTAACAGTCCCGGTTCCGATCCCGGGATCTGCCAAATCATCAATTTTATCTTATCACAGAATCCCCCAGATGCCTAACAGGTTTTTTTTAAAATATGTAAAAAGCAAGCCTGCCGCAGTGTTTCCTACGGCAGGCTTGTCATTGAGGAAGATTTTACTTTACAAGATATCCGCCGTCAACGGGGATGATGGCGCCACCAAGATAGTCGCTGGCATGGGATGCCAGGAAGATGCAGGCACCCTTCATATCATCGCCGGTGCCCCAGCGGCCAGCCGGAATACGATCCGTGATCTGCTGATAACGCTCCGGATTCGCCTCAGCCGTCAGAGCAGCATTCATATCGGTTGCCATGTATCCGGGAGCGATCGCATTGACATTGATACCACGCTTGATCCAGTCGTTGCTCATCTCCTTGGTCATCTGGGTCACACCGCCCTTGGCTGCGCTGTAGGCCGGAACGGTCTGTCCGCCAAACCAGGAAACCATGGATGCGATGTTGATGATCTTGCCATAGCCCTTCGGAAGCATGACCTTGGCAGCCTCCTGGTCCAGGATAAAGACAGAATTGAGGTTGACATTGATGACATCATCCCAGTCAGAAAGCGGGAAGACCTCTGCCGAGTGACGTCTCTGGATGCCATGAGCCACTACCAGGATATCCAGGTCGCCGCCGAGTGCTGCCAGTGCCTCGTTGAATACGCGGTAAACCTCCTCGCGGACGGACATGTCGCCGAAAACACCCTTGATCTGGTCAAAGCCCTTTGCCTTGAACTCCTCGACAGCCTTGCCGACGCTTCTCTCGCTGGAGCCGACGATGCAGACCTCGCAGCCTGCCTCCAGAAGTCCCTCTGCCATGCCGTTTCCAAGGCCTCTGGTTCCGCCCGTTACGATTGCCTTCTTACCGGTGATATCAAACATCGAATGTACCATTTTCTTCTCCTCCTGATCTTAATATGTTTTATGGGATCCTTTGAACCCTGATCGATTTCTCTTTTTTACCTCTGGACTTCCATGCGCAAAAACTTACGGAGTCTGAAGCGCTCCATCGCGGCGTCTGGTCTGGGTCCAGGTCGTCACGGTCTTCTCACAGGGATACTTAGCCGCTTCCTTCTCATCGATATCTACGCCAAGGCCCGGCTTGTCATTCGCATAGACATAGCCATTCTTAAACTCCAGCATGCCCGGGAATACCTCAAGCAGTGCGCCGTGAGGGCCTTTGAGCTCCTGGATGACAAAGTTCGGAGGCTCGATGCCGGACCACTCCTGGACACCGAAATTCCGTGCGGCCAGATCGATGTGGATGTTGGCTGCGTGAGCCAGCGGGCTCATGTCGCCAGGGCCGTGCCATGCGGTACGGACGCCGTACTGCTCGGCAAAAAGCTGAAGCTTGCGTGCCGGGGTGATGCCTCCGACCTGGGTGATATGGACACGGATGTAGTCGATCAGCTGCTCCGAGATCACCTGACGCCACTCATAGACATTGTTGAAAAGCTCGCCCTGTGCGATCGGCGTGATCGTCTTTTCGCGAAGACGTCTGAGCCAGGAGAGATCCTCCAGCGGTACCGGGTCCTCTAAGAAGAACAGGTCAAAGGGCTCCAGCTCCTTGGCCAGGCGGATCGCCTCGATCGGGGCGATTCTCTCGTGGACATCATGGACCAGATTGATCTCGTAGCCGATCTTGTCACGGATGCCCTCAAACAGCTTTACGGTATCTCGGATATATTTGCGGGAGTCCAGATAGACACCGTCCTTGGCACCTTCCGGAGCCGTCGCCGGAGCGTGCTGATATCCCTCGCCGCCGTAGCCGCCGCACTGGCAGCGGATCGTCGTGATGCCCATCTCCTGGAATCTCTGGATATTCTCGCAAAGCTCCTCCAGGTCACGGCCGTCTGCGTGGCGGTAAACCGGGATACCCTCGCGGACCTTGCCGCCGAAAAGCTGGTACAGAGGCATTCCTGCCATCTTGCCCTTGATATCCCACAGAGCCATATCGATACCGGAAATGGCGTTATTCTCGATCGGTCCATTTCTCCAGTAGCCATTCTGGTGCATCAGCTGCCAGATTTCCTCGATATCCTCGACATCGCGTCCAACGAGCAACGGCGTCAGATACTCTTCGATCAGATGCTTGACCGTCAGATGACGGTATGCGAACGTCGCACAGCCAAGGCCATACAGTCCCGGCTGATTGGTCAGGACCTTCACTACGACCAGATTGATGCCCTCCGGCGCTGTACAGATAACCTTAATATCCTGGATTTTGACCCCCATAAGAAACCTCCTGAAAGAGTTTTAAACTTGTCATACAACTTACAAGATGATAATAGCAGTCCTTCCTTCTCCTGTCAAGCGAAAAATGATTCAAAATCGAGTAGGAGGAGGCTTTGCCCGACTCCTACCCGGAGCGCCGGCCGCCCGTTGCCGTCAGCCTTGGGGCGGCCGTGTGCATAAAGAAAACGCCGAAGACACGGCAATATCCTGTGTCTTCGACGTCTATTCTCTTTACCTATAATACAGCACTCCCGGATTTACTCTTCCGCCATTTCCGGAAACAGCGGGACGGGATCCATACCGTAATCCATCACATACTGTGCCTCGATCTCATTGGCAGCCACCTGCTCGGCCAGGCGGCGCATCAGGATGGCCTCTCTGCTCTCCTCATCGGCACTGAGAGCATTCTCCGCCACTGCCAGATCTCCAAAGATCTCCTTCAGGCTTTCGTCGTGACCGGCACCGCTCGCAACCTCATCAAACGCGGTGACAACATAGCCGTCCGCGGCCTTTTTCAGGTGCATCAGGCCAGGGAAATGACCGCCGCCGCTGCGGACGAGAGTGTTCTCCTCATCCTCTGCCATCTTGTACAGGGTCAGCCAGTAATCGCCCCAGATCCGGATATCCTCGGGATCCGTGTCGTCGACACCGATGACTGGCATATAGGGGATCGCGACCAGGTAATCATCATAGTACTTGTCAAGCTCATCGACGAGATAAACCTTCATCGCATCGTAATACTCCGCAAGCTCATTGCTCTCGAAAATCTCACAGATGTGGACCGTCTCTGTCTCCTGAGCCATCTCGTAGGTCTCAGTATCATACCGCTCTACGGCCAGCTCAGCCTTCAGCATGCTGATGAAACCCACCTCAAACTCGACACTGAAGGGAACAATCTGACGGGTGTGAGGAGAAAGGATCGTGCCAAACCAGGCCGCACCTTTCACACCGTTCACCTCGCATTCGTTCGTCCAGATATATACCTTCTGATCCGAATCGTTGGTCACGCAGGCGAGAACCTCATTGGGCATAATAGACTCATCCGGCTGTCCTAAGAAGGTCACGCGGACGCCGTCCTTCTCGTAAGCCTGATATCCGGCCTCGACGAAGGTATCCTCATAATCCTCGGCCGCAGAGGTTTCCACGGAAAGGATCGGCGTATCGGCAACGGTCCGGAACTCCTCATCGGTGAACTCCAGGGCAAAGCCGATCTTCTCATATGCAGTGATCGCGGTATATCTGGCGTAATAGCCATCGCTCAGATCGATCCCGAACATATCCTCCGCGCCATCGGCAAGCTCGACATCATAAAGCCAGTGAAGGCCATCGATGTCCTCCTTCACCATCGCGACATTCCACTGCCAGTCATTGACCGCGACATCGACGAGCCCACAGTGAACCGGGCTTCCGCTGTTATTCTCCACGATGACCCACAGGACCGGCGTTCCCTCGACGATCCCCAGGCCGTTGACGGTGACCGTAAAGCCATCCTCGTCCCAGACTTCCTGCTGCTCGACCATCTCATCGCCGCGGAAGGCATCATAATCGTCCTCCCAGTCATCACCCTCCATGATACTCATGTTCCGGATAAAATGGTATTCCTCATCCCGGAAGGTGAAATAGACGCCATCCTCGGAGGCTGTTATCGAGACCTCAGCCTCGGTGCCGTCCGAGCCGGTAAGCGTTCCTGTAAGCATCCCGTCAGACTCCTCCACGAAGCCCTCAAAATAAGACTCGATGAAATATACGAGAACCTTCCAGCCCTCCCCGGTATCGGAAATGAACAAGGTATTGTCATCAACGTCAAAGTACAGGCCGCTCTCGGTCCAGCCACTTGTCACACCAGCCTCTGTCTCCTCGGCAGCCCGTGTGCCAACGGGTACGCCAAACGCCAAAGCTGCCACCATCATGCCCCCAAGCCACACTGCCAGCCACTTTTTCAGTTTCATCGCTTCTCTGCTCATCTTTCTCCCCCTTTTCTCATGATCTCTTGCGGATCTGCTCCGATCGTATCCGATACTTATGATCCCTTTTGATATCCTTCCGATCACACGGATCTTATCCGGCTATCTCCAGTACAGATAGACAAACAGCGTCATCGCTGTGTAGGCCACGATCAGGCTTCCGAAAACCAGCGCCTGCTTCCCTCTGTGCTCCGTCAGGATGCCGACGAACTCACGGACCGCTGCGTTCGGCCAGAAATACCACTTCGTCTTCGCACCCATGCCCACCGCACGCATCTTATTCCGTCTCGCGTACAGACCGCTGCGGAACACATGGTAATTCGTCGTGGAGAAAGCGATTTTCCCTTCCGGGTTCCTCTCCAGTATCTTCACCTTGGAGAACTTCATATTCTCAAAGGTATTCCGGGACTGGTCCTCCTCGATGATCTGCTCCTCCGGGATGCCCTGCTCCATCAGGTACCGCTTCATCGAAGCGCACTCGCTCGTCACCTCTCGCGGTCCCTGACCGCCGGACGTGATGAACATCAGGTCTTTGCCTGTCTCCTCCTTCTGGCGTCTTGCAAAATCGATCGCCCGGTCGCACCGTCCGCGCAGAAGAGGCGTCGGTGTCCCGTCCTTGCGAAGACCGCAGCCAAGGATGATCAGGAAATCCTTGTCTTTCTCCGGCTCATATTTCGCGGCGATCGCATCAGCCACGATCGCTCCGATGATCATGCACTCAAAATACAGGTAGATCGAGGATAAAACACTTGTCACCAGATCGTGGATCATGACCTCGATATAGCTTCCTGTCACGTAATAATCGAAAGCAAAGATGAAAATGAGGCCTGCGACCAGCAAAAACGACAGGATAATCCCGAGAATGTTGACAAAACGTCTTCCCTCATGACGGATCAGGGAGATGTTGGAAATAAACAAAGCCACGGAGAAGATCAGGATGAAAGGC
>CAMOGO010000090.1 GCA_946614075.1 uncultured Lachnospiraceae bacterium
GGCTTTGCCCTTTTGGTTCCAAGCATGTAGCAGTAGGCATCCGCACTCAGGAACCACCCACCGCCAAGTTCAATCGCCATCTTCTCCTCCTTAGTTTGCGTCCCCTACCAGATCCTCCAGCCGGACACCCAGCGCCTTGGCCATCTTCATCATGTTCACCATTCCCATGGTGAGATAGCCGTTCTCCTCCGACCGCTTCCGCCACGTGTAGAATGTGGATTTTTCGATCCCGGCCTTCTTGGCTACTTCGTAGTCAGTCATGCCCAACCGGTCCCGGACGGCCTCGTACTTACATCTTGCGTCCATCAGGTCCTCCTTCCTCCATATGTAGCGGTTGAAAATAGTACGATTTTTCGTTATACTGGTCTTGCTTAGGGAACAGTGTATAAATCGTATTCAACCGCTCGCGGGTGCGTTATTTCGTACCCATATGGTACTATAATACGATATATACACGCTGTCAACATGTTTTTGCGAAATTTCGTACTATTTGTGTGAGGTGTGTTATGTATGAGTATTTTGCGAAGCTCCTAGAGGCTCGTGGTGTCACAGCAAGCGATGTGTCGAAAGCAACAGGAATCCCGAAGAGAGCATTTAGCGATTGGAAAAACGGCCGCTACAAACAGCCAAGCCCAGAACGGCTCCAGCTACTCGCCGATTACTTCGATGTGCCTGTCGGTTACTTCATCACTGGCGACGCTGAGCCTGTCTACTACGAAGACCCGGCGACCGCAGAGCTTGCGCAGCGTATGAAAGACGATCATGACTTCCGGCTGCTGTTCAGTGCCGCGAAAGACGTGAGCCAGGAGACGCTGCAGCAGACCTATGACTATCTGCTTTACCTGAAGAAAAAGGAGCGGGGAGAAGAATGACCTGCTGGTGGGATGAAGCTCACCAGGCAGTGGTGGTTTACCTGCCGCTGGCCGTGGATGAAGCCGTCACTCAGAACGAGGACGGGACCCATACTATTTTTTTGAACGAGGCGCTGTGTGAAGCCAGGAAGATAAAGGCCTATCACCATGCGCTTAAACATATCCGCCGGAACGATTTCGCCGCCGGCTCCGTGCAGGCGGTGGAAGACTCGGCACACAAAGGAGGGAACGAATGAAGAGAGTGCTGCTGTTGTTGCTGGTCGCCTGTCTTGCCTTGACGGACTGCGGAGGATCTGATCCGAAGAAGGACGCAAAGGACGCCTTTGTAAAGGCGATGGATTGCGGCTCTTACTCCGTCAGCAAAGCCCGGAACGATGTGACCGGGAACTGGAGGGTCGGTGTCCTGGCGTCAAAGGAGCAGGTCGCTGATCACGCTGCTGAGTATTATGCCGCGTACTTCAAAGACGACAAAGAGATCCACTGCGTCGTGAACTTCGCCTACAACACGACCACGAAGATCGCTGTCGCCGGAGACTCCCTGTCCGTCACCGTGTACGACTACGTGAAGGGTGAGGAGCACGATGCAAAGCTGATGTTTTCCGGGGCATTCCTCTCTGAAAAGACGGTGAGCAAATGATCGCACTTTATGTCAGAGTATCGTCTGCTGAGCAGGCGAAGGATGGCTACTCCATCGACGAACAGATCCAGCGCTTAAAGTCCTACTCGCTGGCCATGGGATGGAAGGACGCGAAGGTGTACACAGACCCCGGGTTCTCCGGAGCGTCCCTCGACCGTCCGGCTCTGCAGGATCTGATCGGCGATGTGAAGGCCAGGAAAGTCACGCGGGTGGTTGTCTGGAAGTTGGACAGGCTTTCCCGCTCGCAAAAAGACACCCTCTATCTGATCGAGGATGTCTTCCGGGCGAATGGCTGCGATTTCGTGAGTATGACAGAGAACTTCGACACCGGCACTCCGTTCGGCGTGGCCATGATCGGAATCCTGGCAGTCTTTGCGCAGTTGGAGCGTGAGAAGATCAAAGAGAGGATGTCCATGGGAAAAGCCGGCCGGAACCGCGAGGGAAAATGGCGCGGAGGCGGTAACGTCCCGATCGGATACCGCTACATCGACGGCCAGCTGGTCCCGGACCCATATGAGGCCATGCAGATCCGCGAGATGTTCGCTGATTTCATCGGCGGTGTTGGCACCTACCAGATCGCGAAGGGATTTGTCCAGAAGGGATACACCACCAGCTACGGCACGTGGAATTCCCAGCGCGTCCGGCTGTGCCTTATGAATCCGGTCTATGCCGGCATGGTCAGATGGGACGGTGTGGTTTGCCAGGGGTCTCATGAGCCGCTGGTGTCAAAAGAAGATTTTGACTCGATCCAGCCGCGCCTTCTGGCAGCCAAACGGCCGGCAGGTCCGAAGTCACCTTCACTGCTTGGCGGTCTGGTTTGGTGCAAACGATGCGGTGCGAGGTACATCTGCACGAGGAAGGCGAACAAAAAGCGATACTACTCCTGCCACTCCCGCGCTAAGTATAACCTCGACATGGTAAAGGACCCGAACTGCAAAAACGCCCATGTGCTGGAGGATGAGCTGGACAAGCTCGTGCTCGATCAGATCCGAACGCTGGTGCTGGACCCCTCAGCTCTGGAGGAACCGCACGATGCGCCGAAGGATGACCGGCGGAAGATCATCAGCGCCGAGATCCAGAAGCTCAACACCCAGCGCTCCCGCCTCCTCGACCTCTATGCTCAGGGAGATTTTGACCCGGAGGAACTCCGGCAGAAGCTCGAACCGCTCACCGAGAGGCGCGACCGCCTGCAGGCTGAGCTCGATTCCATTCCCGAAGAGGATGACCGTCAGAAAACGGCCCTTGACGCCATCCGCACCTTCGGTCAATTCATTGATTCTGGAACAAAGGAGGAGGTCAGGGCCCTCGTCGAGGCCCTCATCGACCGGGTCGAAATAGACGGCGATGATGTGTTCATTCATTGGACATTCTCCTGATACAAAAATTCCGAAACCATTTTATCCGTTTATGAATTTTTGCACAAAAAAAGAGGGGCCTCGCGCCCCTCTTAAATCTTCAGCAGCCCCTTCCAGACCATCTCCATCTGGCTCCATGTCAGCCCGGTGCGCTGCTTGATGTCGGCGACTTCCTGCCGGTGCAGCCCCCAGACGCTGATGCTCTGGATGCGATGGCGCTCCGTCGGAGTGAGCTCCACGCTCGTCCGGATCTCATGAATCCGTTTTGCGTCCATCATGCTGCCGGCTTCCGGCATCTGCTCCAGGAGCGCTTCCTGCTCCTCCTCCGGCGCGGTCTCGAGCAACTCGCTGATGCGGTCCGCCTGCGCCATGGTCTGCAGCGCGTTCATCTCGGCCCCGCCCATGTCATTCCGGATGAGGCCCTTGATGTAGCCCTGAATGTTGGGCTGAAGCTCCAGCCAGCGGATGACGTCTGCGTCTGTGGACTTGTTCAGCTTGAGCCCGATGGATCTCGTCATCGTCTTCTCATAGGCCTTCTGAGCCGCCTTGCTCTCCTCGCTCCTCATGTCTCTCCTCCTCACATGGTCGGGTTCTCGCCGTTGCTGTTGACCACCTTGCTCGCCAGGGCTTCCTCGCCGCCCATGCAGTACAGGTCCCAGAGCTCCTCGCTGTAGTCGTCAGTCGCTTCCTCGCCGTGGCTCTCGGCGTAGGCGTCGATCAGTTCGTTGGCCATGTCGGCGATCTCTTCCCAGTTCTCCGGCGGATACTCGCTTCCCCAGCTCTCCATGTTCCAGCGCTTCATTCTTCTCTCCTCCTTTACCAGTTCACGTCATTGATGTTGTTCCAGTTGTAAAAGACGGCCTCGTCGAACGTCTCCGGGACGTCTGCGCTCTGCATGTCATCGAGGACGTATACCTCTTCCTCGTCCGTGCCGATGTGGTAAACCAGACAGACCGTGTCAAAGACCTCCGTGCGGAGTCGGACGAGTACCGCGTCCTCATCGTCTTTCCGGTCGATGATGGTGTAGCCGTTGATGCTTTCCATTTCTCTCCTCCTTTGTCTTAGGCCACCAGCTGGCGGCTCATCTTGGCCTGTGCCTTCGTGGTGAAGGTCGCCCAGATGCTCTCTGTGTAGCTGTCGATCTTCTCCTGCGCCTCATCCATCTTGCCGGCGAAGACCGCTTCCAGGATGCCGAGGATCTGCTGCTCTTCGCGGGCGATGGTCTTCTGCCAGTCCCGGCCGTAGAAGTCGGCCAGATCGTAGAACCGGCTGATGGTCCACTTCTCGACCTTCAGCTCGCCGCGTTTGGCTGCGCCGTAGATCACGCTGATCTGCTTCTTAGAGAACTCCGTCGCCTCGTTCATCCCGTACTGTTTCATCTTGGTGCCTCCTCTCTTGAACTGTCTTTATTCTATCATATGACAGTACCACTGTCAACAGTTTTCTGAAGTTTTTTGCAAAAAAAATAAGCCCCGGGTTTCCCCGAGGCATGAAAAAACGGCGAAGGTATTAGCAGCGCCGTCACTTTTTGAGGTACTTGCTGGAGCAGTACCCGATCTTGCCGTCATAGGCGACCAGCAGCCACGGGTTGGCGCCCAGCAGGTTGAAGTAGCCGAAGCACTTTACCTTTGCCCCCTTGGGCAGGACCGCCACCACCTTGTAGCCGGTGCCGCACCCCCGCCGCATGTTCAGCGCGGTGGTAACGGTGTAGGTGCCGGTCTTGGCTTTATCGTAGTGCATCGCGTCTTGGACATCAACCGGCGCCGGCTTTGGCTCCGATTTAGGCGCCTCTCCATCCGTCAGCACGATGACCGTGTGCTTGTTCGGGCAGATGAGGATGTCTCCGCGCTTCAGCTTGTCCGGGCTCCGGAGGTATGCCTGATCCGTGATCAGATCAAACCGCCCGGTGTTCAGCAGCCCCTGTGCGAGATTCCCTGTGTACAGGTTCGGGCTGACGGTCACACCGGAGGCATTCACACAGCAGGACACGAGGCTGGAGCAGTCGCATTCGCAGTCGACCGTGACTGCGTTCATGTTCCAGGCCTTTTTCTGCAGCTCGATGTAGAGGGTGGTCCGCTGGCGCTGGTCGTAGCCGATGTGAGGGTTGGCCACTGCCGCCTCCATGTTGGCGGCGATGAAGTGCCGGAGGTAGTCATCCTTCGGGCGGATCAGCTGCTTCTGGCCGAAGTCATACCAATCCCGTATGCACACTTCGTTCCCGGTCTGATCTCCCGCCTGCCCGCCGGCGATCCGGCCGTTTTCGTCAATGGCTGCGTGTCCGATCTTGACCATTACTCCTCCTTCTGGCGGTAGTATTCCGCCGTCGAGATCCCTATCAGGGTGCCGATGCAGAGCGCCAGCGCCGAGCACGTAGCGCAGACCTCATCCCCTGCCGGCAACTTCCAGATGGTGGCGATGGTCTTGTAGAACACTCCGATGGCGTTCAGGGCGATGAGCGCCACCCACTTCAGGATCTGATAAGCCTTGTCTGATAATTTCATGTCTCCCCCTTTCAGACGAAAGAATTTTCCGCCAGGCACTGGTCGTACACCTCGCGGATGTGTTTCTCCGCCGCCGTCGCATAGCCGTTTCGAAACCCCGGATGCCCGCCGCAGTATTCATCGTATGTGTCGGCGTCGTCGAGAATCTGGCGGAAATACTCCTGCGAGTGTTTGATTTTGTTACGCAACTCATCGTCAAACCGCAAAATATGCGTCCGCGCCTGCACGGCGTCCCTCTTGTCAATGGACTCCCGGAGCGCGTCCACGTCCTCGCGTAGCCCCCGCACCTCATCCGCCAGAGCGTCGCGCTTGTCCTCTCTTGCGTACCGCCGCATCTGCCTCGCTGTCAGCAGTTGCCCGACGACGGTGACGACCGCCGCCCCCACTCCC
>CAMOGO010000091.1 GCA_946614075.1 uncultured Lachnospiraceae bacterium
CCTCCACCAGCGGAAACGCAATTTCCGGATAATCATCGAAAATCTCGTGGGAAGCGCCTTTTATCACATGGAACTCCGAGTTCTTTATCGCGTTGTGGATATCCCGGTTTGCATCCACATCCGTGATGAAATCGCTTTCACCGCACAGGATCATGCAAGGCAGATCCACATTGGCTAGTCCGGGAAGCATGTTGAATTGATCGTTCGACGCGAGCTCTCCGGACATCTGATACTGGATGACTTCATCGGTTTTGATGCCGCGTTTATTAATGTTAAGGGCTTCCTCCAGGTTAAACCTGCCCTTCCCGTGATACAGCGGCCCCATGATATTCATGTACTCCTGGAACGTAATCTCACCCCTCTGAACGGCCTTGGTCGTCCAGACACGGTACTGCTCTTCTGTTCCGTATTCCAGGATGTGCGCAGCGACCCGGCCCCCTTCGACATCGTCTGCGTTCGGAGAGGAGCATGCGATAATGGCCCCGTAGAGATGCTCCGGATAATCGATGATGTATCTTTGGACCTTGAAGCCACCGTAGGAATGCCCCAGGATGAAAATCTTGTCCAGTCCGAGATGCTCCCTTAATGCCTCAATATCATCGACGTTCTGTTTGATGCTGCTCGTCTTAAAGTCTACCCGCTCGCTCCTGCCGCAGCTGCGGTCGTCAATGTAGACAAGCTGCATCGTCTCGGCCAGCCGGGAAAGCGACGGCAAATAGTGGGTGTGGTCCAATCCCGGGCCTCCATGAAGCACGAAGCATACCGGCTTCTCACGCATGACAGGGCCATCCGGAACAAACTGCAGGCCCTCTACATCAAAAAAGAGTTTTACTCCATTCACCTTTGCGTACATTGTTTTTACCTCCCCTTGGTGGATATTCGGAGCCTGGACGGCCCTTTCGCCTTATGTCCTTACTATACTTTGTTTCGTTTTTTTCGTCAACCAAGCGAAAAAAAAGGGGCTGCCGCAATAGATGTTGCGGCGCCCCTTTTGGCATCCTCATTCGGTTTTCATTACATCATTCCCATGCCGCCGCCCTGGGGCATTGCGGGTGTTTCTTCTTTGATGTTGGCTACGACGGACTCGGTCGTCAGCAGTGTGGAAGCAACGCTGGTTGCGTTCTGCAGAGCGCTTCTGGTAACCTTTGCGGGATCCAGGATGCCGGCAGCTACCATGTCGACGTACTGCTCGGACAGAGCGTCAAAGCCCATGCCAGGCTCAAGCTCGGCAACTTTGTTGATGATGACAGAGCCTTCCAGTCCTGCGTTTGCAGCGATGTGGAACAGCGGTGCCTCAAGAGCCTTCAGGACGATCTTTGCGCCGGTTTTCTCGTCGCCTTCAAGGCCTGCTGCCATAGCAGCAACCTTCTTGGCTGCGTGGATGTATGCGGAGCCGCCGCCTGCGACGATGCCTTCCTCAGAAGCTGCCTTCGTTGCGGCCAGAGCGTCTTCCATACGCATCTTGGCTTCCTTCATCTCGGTCTCGGTAGCGGCACCGACACGGATGACAGCTACGCCGCCGGACAGCTTAGCCAGACGCTCCTGCAGCTTCTCGCGGTCAAACTCAGAGGTGGTTTCCTCGATCTGAGCCTTGATCTGAGCGATGCGGGCGCGGATGTCAGCCGGATCACCCATACCATCAACGATGATGGTGGTCTCCTTCTGAACCTTGATGGACTTAGCGCGGCCGAGCATGTTCATGGTCGCATCCTTCAGCTCCAGTCCGACTTCCTCGGAGATGACCTGGCCGCCGGTCAGGATAGCGATATCCTTCAGCATCTCTTTGCGTCTGTCGCCATAGCCAGGAGCCTTGACACCGGCAACGGTGAAGGTACCACGCAGCTTGTTGACGATCAGGGTGGTCAGAGCCTCGCCCTCGATGTCCTCAGCGATGATCAGGAGCTTTGCGCCGTTCTGGACGATCTGCTCCAGCAGAGGAAGGAGGTCCTGGATATTGGAGATCTTCTTGTCGGTGATCAGGATATAAGGGTCGTCCATGTTGACTTCCATCTTATCCATATCGGTGCACATATAAGCGGACAGATAGCCGCGGTCAAACTGCATACCCTCGACCAGGTCGAGCTCGGTCTGCATGGTCTTGGACTCCTCGATGGTGATGACGCCGTCGCCGGTAACCTTCTCCATCGCATCGGCGACCATCTCGCCTACCTTGTCATCGCTGGCGGAAATCGCTGCGACACGTGCGATCTGATCCTTGCCGCTGATCGGGCTGCTCATCTCCTTGATGGCCTCTACTGCGGTTTCGGTTGCCTTCTTCATACCCTTACGAAGGATGATCGGGTTTGCGCCTGCTGCCAGGTTCTTCATACCCTCATTGACCATAGCCTGTGCCAGGACGGTTGCGGTCGTGGTGCCATCACCAGCGACATCATTCGTCTTGGAAGCGACTTCCTTGATCAGCTGAGCGCCCATATTCTCAAAAGCATCTGCGAGCTCAATCTCCTTTGCGATGGTAACACCATCGTTGGTGATCAGCGGAGTGCCGTAGGACTTATCCAGAACAACGTTTCTTCCTTTCGGTCCAAGCGTAACGCGAACCGTATCTGCCAGCTGATTGACACCTGCTTCCAGGGCTTTTCTGGCCTCTGCACCAAATTTAATTTCCTTTGCCATGATTGTTCACCTCATACAAACTATTTATTCTTCAAAATGAATTTTCAAGCCGTTCCCCGACCTTGGCCGTTCCCCGACCTTGGCCGTTCCTGGGCTTAGAAAATCCGGGGAAATGCATTACTCGACAATAGCGAGGATATCGTTCTGACGGACAACGATGAACTCTTCACCGTCCAGCTTTACCTCAGTGCCTGCGTACTTGGAATAGATGACCTTGTCGCCGGCCTTAACCTGCATCGCGACTTCCTTGCCGTCTACCATTCCACCGGGGCCGACTGCGATGACCTCTGCCTGCTGCGGCTTCTCCTTAGCGGTGCCGGGAAGGACGATACCGGACTTCGTGGTCTCTTCTGCTTCTACCTGCTTTAATACAACTCTGTCACCCAAAGGTACTAATTTCATTTTACTTAAGCCTCCTTGAAGTTCTTTCTTCTTCAGAAAAATCCATGGAAGGCACCATCATCCGGTCTGAGCCGGCAGGCCCTTCCAAAACCATTAATTGTTATACTCGTTGTAGAACAACGTGTCAAGCCTTATTTTCAAATAATCTCTAAATTTTCTGGGAAATCTTCCTGTTTTGACTTTCCTTTTCCCATACAACATTCTATAATATGGGGCAATGAGCAGGGCATAACCTGCACAGTTGTTATCTTGAAAGGAGGTTTCCACATGAAGGATTTCCTGAAGACCGTCTTGAAAATCGCTGCGGTTTTGATCGCTTTCGCTGCTGTCTGTGCGGCAGTCTACGCTATCGTAAACCGTGTTCTTGATTACCTGGGTAAGCCAGCCGGCTCTCGTTCCATCCCTGCGGAGGATCCGGAGGCCGATGCAGAGGCCGATGCTGATCTGAGCTTCTTCCAGGATAATGAGAAAGATGCGGATGGTCTGGATATCGCAGACGATGACGCCGATATGGATGAGCATTCCACTATCCGCTGGTTCTCCCGCGAATTTCTGGAAAAGCGTCATTACATGCCTCTTCCGTTCGGTATGCGTAAAAGAGCCTGATCCAGCCTCAAAAAACGCTTACAGTCAATCACTTTAGAGCCTCGCAGAGCCGTCTGGTTCCCTCGCGAATCTCCTCCAAGGACAGATTCGCGTAGCCGCAGACGACCGTGTGGCTCTCTTTTTTTTGCCCGGAAATCTGGTATCGGGACATCGGATAGACCAGGACGCCGTTTTCCGCCGCGGCTTTCACGATCTCCTCTTCCGTTTTTTCACGGGAAGAAAGCAAAAGGTGCGTGCCGGCGTCGGCGCCGCTTACGGTAAAATGCCCGGTCAGGCCCTTCAGGCCCTCCAGCATGGCATCATGCTTCTCCCGGTAAATCCCTCTCATCCGGTTCAGATGTCGCTCGAAAAAGCCCTCTCTCAAGAAGCGGGCCATGACCAGCTGATCGATTTTAGACACGGTCGAGGCATAAAACTCGCATTTTTCCCGGTACTGCACAAGCACCTTCTCCGGCAGGACCAGGTAGCTGATACGGATCGAGGGAGCGATCGAACGGGAAAAGGTTCCGAGGTAGATCACCTTCTGTTGGGTGTCGATGCCCTGCAGTGCGGGGATCGGCTTTCCCCGGTAGCGGAACTCGCTGTCGTAGTCATCCTCGATGATGTAGCGGTTCTCCTCCTTGTCCGCCCAGGAAAGCAGCGCCATCCGGCGGCGGATCGGCATGACGCAGCCGGTCGGGAACTGATGGGAAGGCATGGCGTAAAGGAGGCTTGCCCCGCTTTTCGCAAGCGACTCCGGGCAGACACCCTCTTCATCGGACTCCACCGGTACCGGGTGGATCCCGCTCTGCTCCAGGACTCGGCCCGCCTGACGGTAGGTGTACTCCTCCATCGCGACAGACGATACCGGAAGCATCCGCGCCAGCAGCAAAAGCAGATACTCGCTTCCTGCGCCGACGAGGATCTGGTCGGGATGGCAGACGACGCCGCGGGCCGAGTACAGGTAGGCCGCGATCGCCTCCCGGAACTCTCGCTCTCCCTGCGGGCTTCCGGCATTGAACAGCTCTCCGCCGGTCTCGCTGAGTACCTTTCTCGTCAGGCTGCGCCAGCTCTGCACCGGAACGTGGACAGAATCTACCCCTCGCGGAGAGAAATCGATCATCGCTTCTTTCTCTTCCGAGGAATCCTCGAAAGACTTCTCCCCTGTCCCAGACGTACCTGCCATACTTCGGGCCGAGGCCGGATAGTGTGCTGAGGCCGGATTCATGCCAGCTGCCTGGCTCCCGGGCATGCCGGCAAAGGGGCTTCCCGGGGTCTCCCCCACCTCTTTTCTCCACTCCAGCTCGGCGGCGTAGTAGCCGCTTCCCTGCCGCGCTATGAGATACCCCTCCGCGACCAGCTGGTCGTACGCCGCCTGCGTCGTGCTCCGGCTGACGGACAGATTCTGAGCCAGGCGCCTCGTCGAGGGTAAACGCGTTGCGGGAGGTATACTCCCTCCCGCAATCTCTTTTTTCAGATATTCATAGATCTGCTCATAGTAGGGTGTCTTACCCTCCTCCAGCAGGATATTCAGGTCGTACATGGCCATTTCCCATTTTTCCCCGAAAGGGTGGCTCCGGGCCTCCTGCCGCCTCTTACGCCATCAGGCTTTTACGCGGTCGGCAGCTTGAAGGAGCTCTTCAGCGAGACGATACGGTTGAATACCAGATGCTCCGGTGTGGAATCGTGCGAGTCGACGCAGAAATACCCATTCCGGACAAACTGGAAGCTGTCATAGGCCTTGGCGTCAGCCAGGGACGGCTCGACAAAGCACTCGACGGTCGTGAGGGAATTCGGATTCAGGTTCAGGCTGCCATCCTCATTGTAAACGCCCTTGTCCTCGTCGATGATGTTCTCGTACAGACGGGCTGTGGCAGACAGTGCCGTGGAAGCGCAGACCCAGTGGATCGTGCCCTTGACCTTACGGCCCTCAAAGCCGCTGCCGCTCTTGGTCTCCGGATCGTAGGTGCAGTGGACCTCGGTGATGTTGCCGTCCTCGTCCTTCCCCACGCTGGTGCAGGTGACAAAGTAGGCATTCATCAGACGTACCTCATTGCCCGGGAAGAGGCGGAAATTCTTCTTGACCGGGACCTCCATGAAGTCCTCCTGCTCGATGTAGAGCTCGCGGCCG
>CAMOGO010000092.1 GCA_946614075.1 uncultured Lachnospiraceae bacterium
TCTCGTCAAAGATGAGAGTCCCGTTGCGGTCCTTGTCGGCAAGTATCGCTTTGATGGCCAGCATGATCCTGCTGAGCTCGCCGCCGGACACGATCCGGCCAAGGGGCAGAAGACTCTCGCCCGGGTTGGTCGCGATCTCGTACTCAATATCGTCAGCCCCGTCGGCAGATGGCTTTTTCTCGTCGAAACGGATGGAGAACCGCACGTCAAGAAAGTTCAGATCCTTCAGACCTTTTATGATCTCCTGCTCAAGCCCGTCGGCGCATTTACGGCGGATTTCCGTCAAATTCCGGCATTCTTCGATAAGCGCCTTCTCCGCTTTTTTCAGCTCAGCCTGCGCCTTCCTGAGATTCTCCTCGTAATTCTGCAGCTCCAGAAGCTTTGCGCTCTGTTTCTCCTGATAGGCCAGGATGTCCTCGATCGTCTGCCCGTACCTGGATTTCATGTCGTTCAGCAGGTTCAGCCGCTCTTCGGTCTCGTGGAATGTCTCCTCGTCAAACCAGAGCGAATCCATGTACGAAGAGATCTCGCGGTTAAAGTCCTCCAGCAGCGCTTCGATGTCGGAGAGCGATGCATGGAGGGCGGAAAGATCCTCATCATATTCCAGGAGCCTGCTCAGATCATGCACGGCGGTTCCGACAAGATCTGCCGCCATGCGCTCGCCGCCCGTCGCTTCGTGCACACTGTAGATCGTCTCGGAGATCTTGCGGCTGTTCACCAGCTTGCGATATGTCTTTTCGAGCTCTTCGTCCTCACCGGGCTTCAGCGCCGCAGCCTCTATCTCGTTTACTTCAAACTCCAGAAAAGCCGCTTCTCTCCTCCTCTTCTCCTCGTCCGTCTCGAAGGAGTCGAGATGCTTCTTTGCCCGTGTGTATTCGCGGTACGCCTCTTTGGTCCTCTGCAGCGCGTCTTCGGTCTCCTTTCCGCCGTAGGCATCCAGGATCTGCAGCTGTTTGTCCCTGTAAAGAAGCGACTGGTGCTCGTGCTGTCCGTGTATGTCAAGAAGACACGCAGCGGCAGCCTTCATCTGGCTTACCGTGCCTGTCTCCCCGTTTATCCTGCAGACGCTCCTGCCCTCAGTGATCTTTCGGGTAAGAAGCACCTGCCCCTCTTCTGTTTGTATCCCCAGATCCGCGAGTGACGATACGGTCCCGGGGTCATCTACCTGAAACAGCAGCTCCACAAGGGCACTGCTGCTGTTCTGACGTATCATTTCTTTTGATATTCTTCCTCCCAGGATCAGCTGCATGGATCCCAGCAGGATCGATTTGCCCGCGCCGGTCTCACCGGTAAGGATATTGAGGCCGCTGCCGAATTCCACATCGGCCTCCTCGATCAGGGCAAGATTTTTGACGTGCAGATTAACAAGCATAACTTACGGGTCCCCTTTCTGTCACCGCACAAGAGCCAGCACACGTTCGGTCACCGTCTCGGCCTCGTCGTCGGTCCGAAGTGCGCACATGATCGTGTCATCCCCTGCGATGGAGCCCAGGATCTCGGGCCATTTCATCGCATCGAGCGCCGCGGCGACGCCCATGGCCATTCCGGGGACAGTTCGGATCACGACAAGATTGCGGGCCGCGTCGGCCGAAACTATGGCGTCCCTCATCACACGTGAATATTTATCCCCCGTATCGGGCGAAGGACTCTCGAGGATCGCGTAGCGCGATTTGCCGTCCTTGCCCGTAACTTTTGTCATATTAAGTGCGCGTATGTCGCGCGAAATCGTGGCCTGCGTAACTTTAAAACCTGATTCATTGAGGCGCGAAGCCAGCTCCTCCTGTGTATCGATATTGTACTTGCGTATCAACTCTATGATTTTTTCATGTCTTGCAGATTTCATCCACTGTTCTCCATTTTCTGTCTCAGAACTTCTACGAAGCTCAGGTGATTAAGTTTAAGTATCCTTGTGCGGTCCGTCGCCCGCCTGATGACGATGCGGTCGCCCGTGATCATCGGAATTTCCGTATCGCCGTCGAACGAAGCTATGGCCCTCTCCACATCGCTGTGGCGGCCCTTGCCTATCTCTACCGTGATGGTATCCTCGGCCGGAAACACGACGCTTCGCGCATTGATGGTGTGAGGCGCCACCGCCGTCATGATGATCATGGAACCGTTGGGCGATACCACAGGGCCTCCCGCCGAGAGGCTGTAGCCCGTAGAACCGGTCGGCGTGGAAACGATGATGCCGTCCGCGTTGTACGAATTGAGGTATACTCCGTTCACATAGTTTTTGAACCCGACCACTCTCAGGTGACCGTCTCGTGAAATAACCACATCGTTGAGGGCGATGTCGCGCCCCAGCATCCGGTCGCCCCGGTACACGGTGCCCGAGAGCATCATCCGCTCTTCGATCTCGTAATTATCGGCGATCAGTTTGTCCAGGGCTTCGAACACAGAATCCCTGCTCACACCTGCCAGAAAGCCCAGATTGCCCATGTTGATGCCCAGCAGAGGAACGTCCACATGCACCATATCGCGTGCCGCCTGAAGCAGCGTGCCGTCGCCGCCAAGAACCAGGATGCATTCCGCGTCGCGGGGGATCAGGGAAGGATCGGTGTAACGATACTCCCCTTCCATCTTTCTTTCGGCCTGCCAGATATCGCACCGGCAGCCTTTGCCGCGCAGATATTCCGCGATCCGGTCTGTGAGCACAAGACCTTCGTCCTTATCCGTGTTGGTTATAACGTAGTAGTTTTTCATGGTATGTATGTCCCGTGTCAGTCGAGAGCCTGATGTGCTTCTTCTACGATCCGGGCGATCAGCCGGTCGTCCGGCCGCCGGCATTCCGCCTCTTCGCCGCACTTTCTTATGTGCATCAGATATTCAATGTTTCCTTCGGGCCCCTTGACCGGCGAGAAAGTAAGGCCCTGTACGTCAAAATGCAGGTCCGCCGCAAAGCCTGTCGTCCGTTCGATCACCTCGCGATGTACCGCAGGATCGCGCACGACGCCTTTTTTGCCCACCTTCTCGCGCCCCGCTTCGAACTGCGGTTTGATGAGGCAGACCATCCCGGCATTTTCCCTTAGGAGTTCCCGCGCGGGCGGAAGCACCTTGGAGAGCGAGATGAACGAAACATCGACCGAGGCAAAGTCGAGGGGTTCCCCGATGTCCTCGGGTTTTACGTAGCGGATGTTGGTGCGCTCCATGCACACGACACGCTCGTCGGAACGCAGAGACCAGTCGAGTTGTCCGTAGCCGACGTCCACGGCGTATACCTTTACCGCCCCGTTCTGCAGCATGCAGTCGGTGAATCCGCCCGTGGAAGCCCCGATGTCCATGCACACAAATCCGGTGAGCGAGAGGTCAAACTCCTTCATGGCTTTTGCCAGCTTGAGCCCTCCGCGGCTGACATACGGCAGGGCATTTCCGCGGACTTCGATCTTTACGTCGTCCTTAAACATGGAGCCTGCCTTGTCCTCCTTCTCGCCGTTCACATAGACGTTTCCGGCCATGATCTCGGCCTTTGCCTTTTCTCTGGAAGGGCACAGTCCCCGTTCCGTTACGATGATATCCAGTCTTTTTTTCATATCTTATCTATCAGTCCAACATTCCCTTATCTTTTCTTCCACATCATATGAAGAAAGCCCGCATTCACGCAGAAGATTCTCCGATTTTCCGTGTGTGATAAACCTGTCGGGGAACGTCATATTCACAATTCCTGTATCAATTCTCTCGCTGTCAAGATAAGCTGCGACCATGGAGCCGAAGCCACCCTGCAGCACTCCTTCTTCTACTGTAATGACGGCATCGTGTGTCTCGGCCAGCTTTTTAATAAGATCTGTATCGATCGGCTTTGCAAAACGCGCATTGACCACCGTCGGACAGATGCCTTCTTCTTTCAGCCGTTCTGCCGCCTCCAGACATACCTTCACACGGCTTCCCAGAGCGACCACGGCCACTCGTTCTCCTTCGCAGACCACCTCGCCGCGGCCGTATTCGACAGGGCTAAACGAAGCGCGCTTATTGGCAGGACCTTTGGGATAGCGGATCGCACACGGTCCGTCAAGCTTGCAGGCCAGCTCCAGCATCTGCACAAGTTCGCTGCAGTTTGAAGGCGCCATCACCGTCATGTTGGGGATCATGGACAGGTATGTGATGTCAAAGCATCCATGATGCGTCTCTCCGTCGGCCCCCACAATGCCTGCCCTGTCGAGGGCGAAGATCACATGAAGGTTCTGCATACAGACATCGTGTATGATCTGGTCGATACCCCGCTGCAAAAAAGAGGAATACACCGCGACCACAGGGATCATCCCGCCCAGGGCCATGCCGGCAGCGAATGTCACCGCATGTTCCTCGGCAATGCCTACGTCGAAGAACCGGTCGGGGTATAAATGCGCAAACCTTTTGAGCCCCGTGCCTTCCGGCATGGCGGCGGTCACAGCGCAGAGATTATCGTATTTCTCCCCCAGTTCCGCCATGGCTTTGGAAAATACGTCGGTATACTGCGGATATTTCTTCTTTTCTTTTTGCTCTCCGGTCCTGATGTTGAATGGCCCCGTACCGTGGAACCGGTCGGGATGAAGCCTGGCCGGCTCGTATCCGTGCCCTTTTTCGGTCACCACATGGACCAGCACGGCTCCTTTAACTTTTTTTGCCTCGTTGAAGGCCCGCATCATCTGGCGCATATTGTGGCCGTCGACCGGACCCAGATAGGTGAGGCCCATGTTTTCAAAAAGCATGCCGGGAATGAACAGCTGCTTGATGCTGCTCTTTCCTCTGCGCACAGATTCGACGACTTTTTCCCCCACATAGGGCACTTTGTTGAGTGTTTTGGTCACGCCCATCTTCAGTCCGGTGTAGGTCTCTGCCGTCCTGATCACGCCCAGATAGCCGGACATGCCGCCTACGTTGCGTGAGATGGACATGTTGTTGTCGTTGAGCACGATGATAAAATTGGTCTCGAGCAGCGCGGCATTGTTGAGGGCCTCGTAGGCCATTCCGCCGGTGAGCGCGCCGTCTCCGATGACCGAGACCACACGGTAAGATTTATGCAGGAGATCTCTGGCCTTTACGTATCCCAGCCCCGCCGAGACGGAATTTGAGCTGTGGCCTGTGTCGAAGGAATCGCAGCTGCTCTCGCATCTTTTTGGGAAACCGGCAAGGCCGCCCTCCTGCCTCAGCGTGTCAAACCGGTCTTTCCGGCCGGTCAGGATCTTGTGTGTATAGGACTGGTGTCCCACGTCCCAGATCAGCTTGTCCTCAGGAAAATCGAGCACATTGTGAAGAGCCATGGTGAGTTCCACCGCTCCAAGGTTTGAAGCCAGATGTCCCCCTGTCTCCGACACGGACTCGATCAGAAAATCCCTTATCTCATGTGCAAGTATCGGAAAATCTGCAAGCGGTATCTTTTTTATATCGTTTGGTCCGTTGATCTTTTCAAGAACCATGGAATCCCCTCTTTCATTTGTCTCTGCTTATCATATACTGGATCAGAGACAGAATAAACTCATCGTCCCCACCCAAAGAACTGATAAGGACGGAGGCCTCACGCGTAAAGCGCAGCACCTCAAGCATGGAGGCTTCGACCCCGTGGATCGTCACATACGTAATTTTATGGTTTCGCTCGTCGCTGTGGACCGGCTTGCCCAGTTTTTCTTCATCGCCGATCACGTCCAGAATATCATCCCTGATCTGGAAGGCAAGGCCGATCATCCTGCCGGCTTTTTCCATCAGCGTGACGCTGCTCTTATCGGCACCTGCCAG
>CAMOGO010000093.1 GCA_946614075.1 uncultured Lachnospiraceae bacterium
AACCAGAGCGCGCTTTAAGTCGGCGATCAGAGCGGAAACCGTCAGGTAACGGTACTCCGGCTTTTTCTGGGTACACTTCAGGATGATCTTCTCCAGGCTGACCGGGATATTCCGGACGAGCTCGCTCGGCTTCTTCATATCCCCTTGAATATGCAGAAGAGCGACCGCCACGGTAGAATCACCCTCGTAAGGGACACGGCCGGTGATCATCTCATACATCGTGATGCCGAGCGAATAGATATCGCTGCGCTCATCACAGTATCCGCCTCGTGCCTGCTCCGGGGAAATGTAATGTACAGATCCCATCGCGTTGGAGCTGATCGTCTGGCTCGAAGCCGCCTTGGCAATGCCAAAGTCTGTCACCTTGACCTTTCCCTCGCGGGAAATGATGATGTTCTGCGGCTTAATGTCTCGATGGACGATATGCTGGGAATGCGCAGCCTCAATGCCCTGGGCGACCTGGATCGTGATGCCGATGGTCTCCTTAGGCTCCAGCCTGCGTTTCTTTTCGATATATTTCTTGAGAGTGATACCCTCGACGAGCTCCATGACGATATAGTGAAGCTCATCTTCCTCTCCGACGTCATAGACATTGACGATATTCGGATGCTGTAAGCCCGCTGCAGACTGCGCCTCTGCCCGGAATTTCTGGACAAAGTTCCGATCCGCATTGAACTCACGCTTCAGGACCTTGATGGCAACATAGCGATTCAGCTTGTGGTCCTTTGCCTTGTAGACATCCGACATGCCGCCGGAGCCGATTCTCTCCAGAATCTCATAACGGTTCCCGAGATACATTCCATTTCTAAGCATTATAATACCTCATGATCGGACGGGCGGATGACTACGACGGAAATATTATCCTTGCCGCCATTCGCATTAGCTGCATCGATCAGCTTACGGGGAAGAGCATCGATGTCCTTCTCCGTGCGGACCATTTCGCAGATGATCTCGTCATCGATCATATTTGTCAGACCATCGGAGCAAAGCAGCACAATATCCCCAGGCTCCATCTCGACCTCGAAAAAGTCGGCTGCAACCTGGGAATTGATACCCATTGCTCTTGTGATGATGTTTTTTTGTTCCAGATATGCTTCGCTGCCCCGCTCGATCTTCCCCTGAAGAACAAGCTCCTCAACCAGAGAATGGTCTCTCGTGATCTGACGCATTCCCTCATTGATGATATACAGACGGCTGTCCCCGATATTGGAAACATACAGGGTGGAGCCCTCTATACAGGCTGCGACCAAGGTAGTGCCCATCCCTTCGAGTTCCGGGCTGGACAATGATTTGTCGTAAAGGCTGGCGTTTGCCTTCTGGATGGCACGATTCATAATCGTGATCGGGTTGCTCCCGGAATCCTCCAGAACCGCATTTTTAAATGCCTCCAGGGCAAAATGGGACGCGTACTCGCCTCCCTTGTGGCCGCCCATCCCGTCAGCTACCATGAACAGGTTCGGAAGATTTCCCACAGGTCTGTCCAGACAGCAGACAGAATCCTGATTCGAATCTCTTTTCCGCCCGCAGTCGGTCAATGCGCTGGCTACCATCATACTCCTCCTGTCTCGTTTTCTGACGTGGAAACAAAATCGCGGGATGTCTTAAGTTCCCGGTAACTTCGGCGAAGCTGACCGCAGGCACCATTGATATCCCGACCCATTTCCCTTCTTATAGTAGCATTAATTCCGCTTTTTTCAAGAGAATTTTTGAATTCAAGGATTTGTTCCCGCCCGGAACGGGTAAATGACCTCTCCTTGATCGGGTTGACAGGGATCAGATTCACATGGCAGTTCCTTCCGTGAAGCAAGGCTGCCAGGTTGCGCGCCTCCTCCGGCGTATCATTGACGCCATGTACGAGACTGTATTCATAGCTGATGCGGCGGCCCGTTTTCTCAAAGTAGTTGTCGCAGGCAGCGAGAACCTCCTTCAAGGAATACCGGTAGGCGATCGGCATCAGCTCTCTTCTTTTTTCATCGGATGTAGCGTGCAGGGAAAGGGCCAGCGTCACCGGCATCCCCTCCTCGGCAAACTCGAGCATCCTTGGGACGATCCCGCAGGTAGAAACCGTGATGTTCCTGAGGCTTAAGTTCATGCCCGCCGGATCACTGATCAGCTTCAGGAAGCGGATCAGATTGTCATAATTGTCAAAGGGCTCACCGGAACCCATGATGACGATATTGGAGATTTTCTCTCCGGTCAGCTTCCCGATCCGGTAGACCTCATCGAGCATCTCCGAAGCCGTCAGGGATCTTACACAGCCGTCAAGCGTCGACGCGCAGAAGCGGCATCCCATCCGGCAGCCGACCTGCGAGGAAATGCAGACGCTGTTGCCATGCTCATAGCGCATGAAAACACTCTCAATCACATTTCCGTCCTGACATTCAAAGAGAAATTTCTTTGTTCCGTCGATCGCTGAGGTCAGTGTCTCAACCTCTGTCACATTCCGGATCTCAAAGTGTAAGGACAGCTTCTCGCGAAGGGCCTTGGAGCAGTTCGTCATCTCGTCAAAGCTCTCCACCTGTTTTTCGTGCAGCCAGGAAAAAATCTGACCGGCCCGGAAAGGCTTTTCCGAAAGCTCTATAAGGGCTGTCTTCAGCTCATCCGGCAGGAGTGACTTGATGTCACGTTTATCTGAAACGTTAATCTCTGTGTCTTCCGTCATATGTCGTGTTACTTCCTTCTCAAAACCGCAAAGAAAAAGCCGTCGCAAGGATCCAGCCCCGGAAGGAGCTGAAGATATCCGTGCTGCAAGGTCTTCTCCCGGTCCGAAACCTTACTCAGTGCGTGATTTTCGGTCAGGTCCACCGGCTTAAAGGGGTAATGCTCGAGGAGATACTCTCTGTTCGCCTCGTTTTCCTCTCGGTTGATCGTGCAGGTGGAAAAAAGCAGGATCCCGCCGGGCTTCACGTAGGCCTGACAGACATCCAGGATCTCTCTTTGCAAAAGAACCAGGGAGGACAGCTTTTCCGGATTTGCTTTGTATCGGATATCATTTTTTCTCCGAATGATGCCAAGCCCTGAGCAGGGCACATCCGCAATCACGACGTCAGCCTTCCCGGTCCACTCCGGATCCGGCACTCTGGCATCGTGAACCTTCGCATGAATCTGGGTAAATCCGCTGCGTTTCGCATTCTCGATGATCTTACTGACCTTCTCTTCGGAGACATCCCGGGAGGAAACCTCTCCGCCTTCTCCGGTCAGATCCGCTGCGTGCAGGCTCTTCCCGCCGGGAGCGGCGCACACATCGAGCACCTTCATTCCCGGACGGATGCCGGCGCTTAGGACAGCGAGCATCGAGCTCTCATCCTGCACCTGCAAATAGCCCTCCTGAAACTCCTTCAGCGTATCCGGCCGTGTCCCATCCTGAAGCCTTAATGCGGCATCCACGAGGATCCCCTCGCCAAAAGCCACGCCCTCTTCCTTCAGGCGGCGGCAGACCTCCTCCTTGGAAATCCGGCTCTTGTTGATCCGGACCGTCAAAGGACTTTCCTCCTGGAAGGCGGCGGCAATCCGCTCGCACTCCTCCTTCGTCCTGTCGTTCAGAAGGTGTCTTACAAGCCAGACCGGAAGGGAATAGCGAACGCTTAACGCAAGCTCTTCGTTTTCCTTTTCATCGGGCCAGGGGAGGTTCTCCTTTTCGCGCACGACCGTCCGTAAAACCCCGTTGACGAAGCCCTTAAGCCCCATCATCTTTCTTCGAATGATCAGGGAGACGCCTTCATTGCAGGCCGCTGCATCCGGTACCGAGTCAAAGTAAAGGATCTGGCAGACCGAGGCGCGAAGGACATTCCGGACGTAAGGCTTCATCTTGCGGACCGGCGTTTTGGAATAGTGATCCAGCAGATAATCGATCGGGATCAGGTGCTCCAGCGTCTCCTCGACGAGCCTCTGGAAAAAGGCTTTTTCGTTTGGCTCCCAGCCCTCATTCTGCTCCAGGCAGTCCCGGATCGCCAGATGACTCATCCGGTCCTCGTCCAGGATCTGGCCCAGCACCGTAACGGCAGCATAGCGTATGTTTTTTTCTGAACTGAAATTTTGATTATGAGCGGTCACGTCTTCCTCCAAAGAGCAGGATCAGCCGCAGAAGCTGCAGAACAGCGCTCAGGGTGCCTGCCACATAGGTCAGGGCGGCCGCATTTAATACCTTCCGGGTATCGTCTGTCTCGTTCCGGCTGAGGATCGCCAGATACTCCAGCTGATCCAAGGCCCGGGAGGAGGCATTGTACTCGACCGGGAGCGTTACCAGCTGAAACGCGACAACAGCGACGAAGCATAAAATACCGATCTGGATCAGGAAATTCCCGGAGGATCCCAGAAATACACCGATCAGAATGAGAATCCAGCAGGCCCGGGAGCCGATGTTGGCTACCGGCAGGATGGCGGTGCGCAGGTTCAGAGGTAAATACCCTTCATGGTGCTGAAGAACATGTCCGCACTCATGCGCCGCGACGCCAAGCGCTGCAAGGGAGGTCTTTCCATAGACACTTTGGGAAAGATTGACCGTCCGGGATACCGGATCGTAATGATCGGTCAGGGAGCCGCTTACGGCACGCACGGTTACATCATGGATTCCGTTTGCTTGCAGGATGCGGGCAGCAACCTGCGCGCCTGTCAGGCCGGTGGTCGACCGGATCTGGTCATATTTGGAAAAGGTTGATCTCAGGTACCCGGAGGCAAGAGCGCAAAGTCCCATGCCTATCAGAACCAGGATATAGGTTGTGTCCCAGTAAAAGCCATACATGCTGAAGGTCCTCCTTCCTTTTATTCTCCCAGTCTGGATCCTGTCTCAACGGTATAGCCGCGCAGGAAAGCGTCGGTATTCATCCGCTTCTTTCCCTCGAGCTGAAGCTCCAGGATCTCCAAAGCTCCCTCTCCGGCTGCGGCAAAGAGTCTTCCGTGGTCTGCAATGACCGTGCCGGGCGCAAGTCCCTCAGCCATCCCGGTCTTATCCAGGATTTCTGCCGGTAATGCTTCTAATACACGGGCTTTCCAGATCTTTAAGACCTTGCCGTCAAGAGCCGTATAGGCGCTCGGCCACGGGTTCATGCCGCGGATGAGACAGTCCAGCTCCTTTGCACTTTTCTTCCAGTCGATGAGCCCCATTTCCTTTTTCAGCATCGGGGCATAGCTGCTTTCGCCGCTCTGCGGAGTGCAGACGGCTTTTCCTTCCTCCAGATGCCTAAGGACCTCAAGCAAAGCCGGCCCTCCAAGCCGGGAAAGCTTCTCAAAGAGGCTGCCGCCGGTCTCATCCGGCTCGATCGCCACCTTTGTCACCGACATGACATCGCCGGTATCCAGGCCCTCATTCATCTTCATGATCGAGACACCTGTCTCGGTCTCACCGTTCAGGATCGCCCACTGGATCGGGGCGGCTCCGCGGTAATCCGGGAGCAGGGAGGCATGGACATTCAGGCAGCCATAGCGCGGCAGCTCCAGGATCTGCTTCGGCAGGATCTGCCCAAAGGCGGCCACCGCGATCACATCCGGCTCCAGTTTTTTAAGGATCTCCAGATTCTCAGGAGTTCTGACCTTGACCGGCTGAAACACCGGGATCCCATGGGCCACAGCGCACTCCTTCACCGGAGGAAACAAAACCTTGCCGCCTCTGCCCTTCGGCTTGTCCGGCTGGCAGAAAACGCCTGTCACCTCGTGACCCGCTTCGATCAGCGACTCCAGCACCGGTACGGCAAAAT
>CAMOGO010000094.1 GCA_946614075.1 uncultured Lachnospiraceae bacterium
GTCGGTCAAATCGCATTGCCCGTCACTCGTAGCGCTGCCGAATCGCGTGATCCCGCAGTTGACAAAACCGCAGCAAGCCCGCTATAATATACAGGCTATGGAGATGTGTCCGAGTGGCTTAAGGAGCTGGTCTTGAAAACCAGTGAGCCTGCAAGGGCCCGTGGGTTCGAATCCTACCATCTCCGCTTAAAAGGAAAAGGGACTGTGAAAACAATTTCACGAGTCCCTTTTTTTCGGTCGCTGTTTGCTTTATTGTAGCCTCTTTCCCCAGTCCCTAGGACTGAAGTGCTTCAGACAGACTATCGAGTCCTACTGATAAATACTGAATACAACACATCGTAGGACTGCAGCCTTCTATAAAGAAAGATCAGTCCTACGACTTTAAAGGTCAGGCATTGACAATAGGACTGAAAACTTTATTCTTGAATTTCTCGTCCTAGTCATTCGGGTATCGCTGCCGATCCATGCAATACATAATAGGACTGCAATTATCATAAACTACGCCTTCGTCCTAGAGGGAGCATTTTGTCATACAGTGGCCTAGGACTGGGTAACCTCAAAAACAAGCTGTCGTCCTACGGCAGTCATTTTCCGTCCAATCAAGTAGGACCGTCGAAAACAAATAAAGCTATCCCGTCCTAACCTCCGCCCCCACATGAAAAGACCCGCGGAAAAATGATGTTCATTTTTCCGCGGGACCTTACTTTTGATACGTTTTAGGACTGACTCCGAAAAACTGTTTGAACCGCTTCGAAAAATGTGCTGCGTCCGAAAACCCGAGCACAGCCGCAACGGAAGTCACCGAATAACCCGGAAGCAGAAGCAGTTTTTTTGCTTCCCTCATTTTCAGTTCCATCAGGTAGAAGGACGGGCTGACGCCCATCTCCTGTTTGAAACGAGAAGCAAAATAGTGCGGCTCAAGCCCGACAAACGCGGCCGTATCCGCCACTCGGCACCGGCTGTAGAGACGCTGCTGCATATAGCGAAGCGCTGCGTCCACCATGTGGCTGTGGCCGGTGTGAACCGAGCGGTGGATCAGATCATTGTAATGAAGCGTGATCTGGATCATCAGCTGGATCAATTCCTCTTCCTTCGAGAGCGTTTCCAGATAATTGATATAATAATCACTCAGTGCATAGGAGAACTCCGGATCCAATCCTGCTTGAATCGCCGCACGGGATACCAGGGTAATGAAAGCAATGATTCCGTTTTTCACAGAACGGACTTTCGTCGGTCCCAGCAGCTCCTCGTACATCTCCAAAGAAGGCGCTAGCATCTCCGGCACCAGATACTGTTTCAGTTTATCCGGTTCGAGACTCAGCAAGCTGTACGCTCTGGTTTCGTTATCATAAAAATGGTGCTGGAGCCCGCTTTCCAGGCTAAGACGTACCTGACGCTCGATTTCAGCTGTCGTCATCCTTGTCTCCTTCTGATTTTCCGATTTGTATTACATTTATACAAGATTACATACGTTTGTACATGATGATATCACAGTTTATGCTATAGTAAAACCAGTTTTTTATTCATAGTATCCTTTTTGACTCAGCGGAAAGGAGTCAGCATGAAAAAGATCCTTTCTCTCTCCGGCGCTTGGCAGATGCGCATCGATCATGGAGAGGATATCCCCTCTCACCTGCCCGGATCCAACTACCTCGCCTTGATGGAAAACGGGATGGATGATCCGTTTTTCGGGACCAACGAAACCGTGGCGATGGAAAAAGGTCACCACGACCATACGTTTTCCCGCACCTTTTCTCTGACGGAGGATGATCTCTCGGCTTCTCATCTCGATTTCGTCGGCGATGGGATCGATACGGTCTGCGATGTTGTGATCAACGGCGAAAAGGCCGGATCCACCGAGAACATCAACCGTCTCTGGCGCTTCGACATCAAACCGTATGTCCAGCCGGGCGAAAACCGCATCGAGCTCAGGATCAAGGATCCTTATGCCTACATGCTTAAAGAGCAGGAAGGCGATCCGCACCTTTTCAAGCCCGGCAAGGAAAAATCCTTCATTCGAAAAACGCCCTGCCATTTCGGATGGGACTGGGGTCCGAAGCTCACCCCTTCGGGAGTGACGCGTCGGATCGACCTGGAAGCGTATGACTGCCGAATCGAAGAAACACAGATCCGGCAAGTCCATAAGGACGGAGACGTCAGCCTGAAGCTGCGGCTGAAACCGGACCGAATGGACGAGAGCCTTGAGGCTTCTGTGCGCCTGACCGCTCCCTCCGGGAAGGTCCAGGAACTTTCACTCGATCGCACCGGGGATGCCTTCGAGGGTACGCTGGCTGTGGAAGATCCTCAGCTCTGGTGGGTCGCCGGGCTTGGTGAGCAGCCGCTCTACGGCATCGACTTTTGCCTCACGGCAGGAGGTGAGACGGCGGATACCGAGCACAAGCAGATCGGCCTACGGACACTCACCCTCGATACTTCGAAGGACAAATTTGGCGAGCAATTCCGATTCGTGGTTAACGGGGTGCCGATCTTTGCCAAGGGTGCGGACTGGATTCCCTCGGATTCGTTCATCACCCGCTTTACAAGGGATGACATGGAGTTCTACATCCGATCTGCCCGGGATGCCGGCATGAACATGCTGCGTGTCTGGGGAGGCGGTATGTACGAGTCGGACGATTTCTATGACATGTGCGACCGCTGCGGCATCCTTGTCTGGCAGGACTTCATTTTCGCCTGCGCGCTCTATCCGTTCTATCGTGAAAGCTTTCTGAATAACGTACGGGAGGAAGTCAAGGACAATGTCCGCCGGCTTCGCCACCGCGCCAGTCTCGCGCTTTGGTGCGGCAACAATGAGATCGATGCCCTTTACCCGGTTTGCTTTGATAAAGAACTGCTGAAGTCCAATAAGGAGTTTTTCTACGATACGCTGAAAGACTGGGTCTCGGAGCTGGACGGCGTGACGCCCTACTGGCCGGGCTCCCCCTCCTCCGGGCATTTTGACAAAGGCATCCAGAATTTCCGCAAAGGCAAGGTCAGCGGTGACTCGCATCTTTGGAACATCTGGCACGGCATGCTTCCGATCGAAGCGTACCGCAATTACCCCACCCGCTTCTGCAGTGAGTTCGGGCTCGAGTCCATGCCGGCGATGAAAACGATCCGCCGGATCAATCCGAGTCCTGAGCCGGACCTGTTTGACGAGGTGATGCAGCTCCACCAGAAGAGCGAGGGCGGCAACGCCAAGATCATGTACTATCTGCTTCAGAAATACCGCAGGCCAAAGAAGTTTGAAGACTTTGTCTATCTGTCGCAGATCGTGCAGGCTGATGCCATGCGTTTCGCGACCGAGTGCTGGAAGCGCCGCATCGGGATGCAAAACGGTGCGCTCCTCTGGCAGCTCAACGACTGCTGGCCGGTGGCCTCCTGGTCGATCATCGATTATCACCGTCAGTTTAAGGCGACCATGTACCATGCCCGGCATTTCAACAAGCTTCTGATGATCTCCAATGATTATTATAAGGATCGCGCGGAGCTTTACGTGATCAACGAATACCCGAACCCCTTTGACGGTGAGCTGCGCTGGGAATTCAAAACGTTCACCGGAGAGACGCTCCGATCGGGCTCGGAAGCGGTATCGCTTGAACAGATCGCGAGCAAGAAGGTCTGCACCTTGCCTTACAAAGGGCTGCCCGTCTCTGACGTCTACCTGAAAACAACGCTTTGGTCCGGTGATCAACAGCTCGATGAAAAACTGTATCTGCCGGTTCCCGATAAGAACGCTTCTCTCCCCAAGGCAAAGATCCAGCGCTCCTTGAGGATCGAGGGCGGTCAAGTGTTCGTAACCCTGCGCTCCGACACTTTCGCCCGCCGGGTCTATGTGGATTCGGACCGGCTTTGGGAGAACTGGAGCGATAACTATTTTGACCTCGAGCCCGGGCGCGACGTGACGATTTCCGCGAGCATCTCGGATCCGGACGAGGAAGCATTGGCTTCTTCGCTCACGGTCAAGTCGCTGACGGATGTCGAGCCCCTCGGCACGCTCGAGGACGATCGTAAATACCTAAAGAAAATGTGGAAAAGGGACAATGTCGGGGCCTCCTACTATGCTTACAAGCTGGTGATGGCCATTCTCTGGTTCAAGTCGATAGGAGATTAACACCATGAAAAAACATGCGGATTATCAGACAAAGCCTTTTGAGCGCTTTTCCTATCAGTTCTATTTTGTCGGTCAGCTCATCTCCTACGGCATCATGACAAGCTTTCTCACGCTTTTCATGACCGAGTCCGGAATTCCGGCCCTTGTTGTCTCCGCGGTCCTGATCGTAGCGAAGGTGTGGGACGCGGTCAACGATCCGCTTTTCGGCGTCGTAGTTGACAAATCACACCTGAAAGGCGGCAAATACCTGCCCTGGGTGAGGCTCTCGACCGTACTCATTGCCGTCACGACCGTGCTGGCCTTCGCGATGCCGCAAACGCTCGGCGTCCCAGCGAAAACGGCGTGGATCCTTCTGGCCTATTTGCTGTGGGATCTTGCCTACACGATGTGCGATGTCCCGATCTTTGCTCTTGCAACCGTCATGACCGATAACCTGCAGGAGCGCGACAGCATGTATGTCCTCAAGGGCTTTTTCACCTACGTCGGCGGGATCGTCGTCCTTGTTGCGCTGCCATTGATGTATCCGAAGATCGGCTGGGGCGTCTCGGTGTTCATTCTCTCCGCTCTTGCCATGGCCTTCATGCTTCCGATCGGCCTTGTCGCGAAGGAGCGGCACCGTCCGGTACAAGAAAAAGAGCCAAGCATCAAGGAGCTCTTCTCCTATCTGCTTGGCAACAAGCCGCTTCTCATTTTTAACGGTGCAACGATCATTGCCTGCCTTACGGCGACCGGCGGAACCGTCACGAATTATGTGGCGATCTACTGCCTCGGCGGCGAACAATGGATCTCCTACCTCACGCTTCTGATGGTGGTTCCGATGCTCGTGAGCATCCTCATCGTCCAGTTCCTCATCAAAAAGGTCGACAAGTTTGTCATCTACGTCGGAGCCAACGCCCTTGGCATGCTCTGCGGCATTGCGATGTATTTCATCGGTTTTCAGAACGTCACGGCGGTCTGCATCATGATCGTGATCAAGACGCTGCTGACAAGCGGTGCGGGTGTCACCGGCATCATGTTCACCGCGGACTGCGCGGAGTACGGTCACTTTAAAACCGGAACCCGTGCACAGGGCATGGCTTTCTCGGTGCAGACATTTACCGCAAAGGTCACTGGCGCACTTTCCGGCTCAATCGGCATGCTGATGCTTGGCCTTGTCGGCTTTGTGGAAGGCAGCGGCGCGGTGCAGACACCGGAAACCATCCGCTGGATCTGGCTGATGTGGACCTTGATCCCGCTCATCTCGATGGCAGCTGCGCTGCTCCTGATTGGATTTGGCTACCGCCTTCCCACGGAAGACGCCAAGCTCATGGCCAAGTGCAACGCCGGAGAGATCAGTCGCGAGGAAGCCCTTGCCGGGTTCCGATACAAAGGCTACGGCTTCAAAAAATGACGATGAAAACAGTAGATTTCCGTGGTATACTTTTTTAAAAAAAGTGAATCCGCGCAGGCTTCTCTTCGCTGCGCGGGTCATATCGCAAAGGGGCGATCCATCATGGGAATCTACAGTATTGTTTTTGACCGTGACACCAAAGAGTTCTCCGAGCGCGGCGGCGCT
>CAMOGO010000095.1 GCA_946614075.1 uncultured Lachnospiraceae bacterium
GACCCGAACAATGCCCTGCATGCCTTTGCCCATGCGGACGGCGGCTATCACCTGATGGGATGCATGCTCTCTGCGGCAAGCTGCAACAAATGGTTCTGCGACGAGATCCTGGGCAGCACCGATTACGCGGCGGAGCAGGCCGGGATCACCGAGGAAAGGCTCGGCCGCAACCTGGTCTATTTCCTGCCTTACCTGATGGGCGAGCGCAGCCCGATCAACGACACCAACGCGAGATCCTGCTTCCTGGGCATGTCCATGGACAGCACGAGACAGGACATGGTGCAGGCGGTCATGGAGGGCGTGGCCTACGCGATCCGCGACTCCTTCGAGGTTGCCAAGAGCCTGGGCATCACGATCCAGGCCTCCAAGATCTGCGGCGGCGGCGCAAAGAGCCCTCTTTGGCGGCGGATCATGGCGAACGTGCTGAATATCGCGCTGGAAATCCCGCAGACCGAGGAAGGCCCCGGCTACGGCGGCGCGATGCTCGCAATGGTCGCTTGCGGGAAGTACGCGAGCGTGAAGGATTGCTGCGAGGCGCTGGTTCACACGACCAAGACGATCGAGCCGGAGCCGGAGATCGCGGCACGCTACGAAGCAGGCTACCGGAAATTCAAAGAGATTTACCCGGCCCTCAAGGCCTGGTTTCAGATGTAAAGGAGGTAACGGGAAGATGAAGATTTATTCCGTGACAGATCCGGAGTTTAAGGCCTACGGCCAGGTGCTTACGGGCTATGATACGGCAGAGCTTCTGGAGGCGATGGAGAAGATCGCGATGCCCGCAGACGGCACAGCCTATGAGCCCTGGATCGACAGTCTCGAGGACTGCGCGATCTACCAGGAGCTGTGGGGCAGAGCCTTTGGCGGAATGCCCATCGAGATCGGCATGTGCTGGGGCCACAATACAAAGCTGAACTGCCTGGAGTATCACCGGGACAGCGAGATCAATATCGGAACCGACGATTTTATCCTGCTTCTGGCAAAGCGGGAGGAGATCGAGGACGGCGTGCTCGATACCGCGAAGGTCAAGGCCTTTTGCGTACCGAAGGGAGCCGTGGTCGAGGTTTATGCCACCACGCTGCATTACGCTCCCTGCCAGTCAAAGAAGGAAGAAGGCTTCCGTGTGGCAGTCGTCCTGCCCCGCGGCACCAACACCGAGCTTCCGGTCTATGAAGCGAAAAACGAAGAGGATACCTGGATGACGGCGGCCAACAAGTGGCTTTTAGCCCATCCGGAGTCAAACGAGGCGAAAGACGGCGCACACATCGGACTGCGCGGCGTCAACATCGATATCAAGGAGGATTTAGCATGATGGAGAACATTCCTGTAGTAAAGCTTGGTTTGATCGCGGTTTCCCGCGACTGTTTCCCGATCGCTCTGTCGGAAAAGCGCCGTGCGGCGATCATGAAGGCCTATGCCGGCGAGGACCTGTACGAGTGCCCGGTCACGGTGGAGAATGAGTGCGATATGCTGAAGGCCGTAGCTGATGTCAAGGCTGCAGGCTGCAATGCGCTCGTCGTATTCCTGGGCAATTTCGGCCCGGAGACCCCGGAGACCCTGATCGCCAAGGAATTTGACGGCCCGTGCATGTTCGTAGCGGCAGCCGAGGGCGATGGCGACCTGATCAACGGCCGCGGCGATGCTTACTGCGGTATGCTGAACTGCTCCTACAACCTGGGAATGCGCCACCTGAAGGGCTACATCCCAGAGTATCCGGTCGGAACCGCACAGGATATCGCGGACATGATCGCAGAGTTTGTCCCGATCGCGCGCGCTGTCATCGGAGTCAAGAACCTGAAGATCATCACCTTCGGACCGCGTCCGCAGGACTTCTTTGCCTGCAACGCCCCGATCAAGGGCCTGTATGAGATCGGCGTCGAGATCGAGGAGAATTCCGAGCTCGACCTGCTCGTAAGCTACCGTGAGCACAAGGACGATCCGCGGATCCCGGCTGTCTGCGAGGATATGGCCGCTGAGATGGGCGAAGGCCGCTACTATCCGGAGATGCTCACCCGTATGGCACAGTTTGAGCTGACCCTTCTTGACTGGGCCGAGAAGCACAAAGGCGCCAGAAAGTACGTCGCATTTGCGGACAAATGCTGGCCGGCCTTCCCGAAGGAGTTCGGCTTTGAGCCCTGCTTCGTCAACTCCCGCCTGGCAGCCCGCGGCATCCCGGTATCCTGCGAGGTGGATATCTACGGTGCCCTTTCCGAGTACATCGGAACCTGCATCACCGGCGACGCTGTCACGATCCTGGACATCAACAACTCCGTCCCGGCACAGATGTGGCAGGAGAGCATCTGCGGCAAGTATGACTACACGCTGAAGGACACCTTCATGGCCTTCCACTGCGGCAATACGCCTTCCTGCAAGATGTGCGCGGACCGCGCGATCAAGTATCAGCTGATCCAGCATCGTCTCCTCGAGCCGGCCGGCAGCGAGCCTGATTTCACCCGCGGCACCCTCGAGGGCGACATCGCTCCCGGTGAGATCACCTTCTACCGCCTGCAGTGCGACAGTGAGGGCAAGCTTCGCTCCTACATCGCACAGGGAGAGGTCCTTCCGGTCCGCACCCAGAGCTTCGGCGGCATCGGCGTTTTCGCCATCCCGGAGATGGGCCGTTTCTACCGCCATGTCCTGATCCAGAAGCGCTTCCCGCACCACGGCGCAGTCGCCTTTGGCCATCACGGCAAGGCACTCTTTGAGACCTTCAAGCTGCTCGGCGTCGAGGACATCGGCTACAATCAGCCGAAGAGTCTGCCGTACCCCACCGAGAACCCGTGGGCATAAGGGCATTTTTCTGAAAATCGATTAAAAGAACCACCACAGGGGCTGTTGCATGAGGCAACAGCCTCTTTTTTATGCGCACGGCCGCCCAAAGGTAAATGTTGCCTTATGGCAACGGGCGGCCGGCGCGGCGAGTAGGAGTCGGACAAGCCTCCTCCTACTCGATCTAAATGCACGCTATTTTAATGGACTATGCTGTTGAAAAAAGTTTACTAAAGTTGTTGACAACAAGAAGAAAGGAGTGTATAGTATAGCCCACAGGAAGTAGAGTAAATAACACTATATGGAAACAAACGCAAAATAGCTTTCACATGCCGAATAGCTTTCGCGGATGGGAGGATGTGTTTCGGGAGGACGGTGCAGATGGAAAGGCGTACAGAGGGAGTTGTGATATGGGTGTGGATCCTGGATTGACGGCGGTTTGCAAGGAGCGTGTGCTGGCGAGGATAGAGCCGGGGCGAATCCCGTCGGACGATGCGGTATGCCGGGAGATCGATGTGGTGCTGACGGAGGTCGGGCGGCAGTACATGCTTTCCCTTCGGGAGAAAAAGGACCTGAGGAAGGCTCTATTTGACTCCCTGCGCGGCCTGGATATCCTTCAGGTGCTTCTGGAGGACGAGACGGTCACGGAGATCATGGTAAATGGAACGGAGGGGATTTTCTATGAGAGAGAAGGAGAGCTTTACCGGTGGGAGCAGGGCTTTGCGGAGCCGGAGAGGATCGATGCGATCATCCACCGGATTGCCGCGCGGGTAAACCGTGTGGTGAATGAGGCACGGCCGATCCTGGATGCGCGTCTGGCCGATGGCTCGCGCGTCCATGCGGTGCTGCCGCCGGTGTCCCTCACCGGTCCCATCCTGACGATCCGGAAATTCGGCCGGGAGCCGATGGGACTTTCCGAGATGGTGGCAAAGGGCAGCCTGACGGAGGAGGCCGCGCATTTCCTCGGGATCTGCGCAGGCGCTGGGTACAATATTTTCGTCAGCGGTGGGACAGGCAGCGGGAAGACGACCTTCCTCAATGCCCTGGCCATGCACATCCCGGCCGATGAGCGGGTGATCACGATCGAGGATTCCGCGGAGCTGCAGATTAAGGGGGTGCCGAATCTGGTCCGTCTGGAGACAAGGCCTGCGAACCTGGAGGGGGATCTGGCGATCAGCATCCGGGACCTGATCCGGGCTGCGCTCCGGATGCGCCCGACGAGGATCATCGTCGGCGAGGTGCGCGGAGGCGAGGCGCTGGACCTGCTGCAGGCGTGCAATACCGGACATCGTGGATGCTTTGGGACAGCCCATGCCAACAGCATCCCCGACATGATCTCCCGACTGGAGACGATGGCGATGATGGGGGAGATCCGCATGCCGGTGCAGGCGATCCGGAAGCAGATCGCCTCGGCTCTGGAGATCTTTGTGCAGCTGGAGCGGTTCCCGGACGGGAGCCGCCGGGTAGTATCCGTGATGGAGGTTTGCGGTTATGAGGAGGAGCAGGAAAGAGTCCGGCTTTCACCCCTTTTCGAGCTCACCGGAGTGGACGGGCCTTCCGGAGAAGATGGGCGTTCCGGAGAGGACGGGCCTTCCGGAGAAGAAGGGCCTTCTGAAGAGGGCAGGCGTTCCGGAGAGGGCAGGCTTGTCCGGTGCGGAGAGCTATGCAGAAGGGAAAAGTGGGATCAGTATCTCAGGTATCATCCGCAGGAAGGGCCAGAGGCATGAGACGGACCGGACAAAGGAACGGGAGCAAGGACGAGGCCGGACAGAGGTACGGAAGCATGAGCCCGGCATGAGCTCGCCGACTCTTCGGGGAGCGGTAAAGGGCCTTGCCATCGATGCGCTTCTGGCGATGCTTTTCTACCGGAGCGCCATCATGATCGTCGTGTTGCTGCCCATCGCCTGGTACTTTGCCAAAGAGGATGCAAAAGGACAGGAGGATCGTAAGAAAGAGCGGTTCCGGCGCCAGTTTGCCGATGGGATGAAGAGCTTTTCGGCAGGACTGCGAGCCGGGTATGCCCCGGAGAATGCGATCGACTATGCCGCCAGGGAGTGTCATCTGCTGTATGAGGAAGGTGAGCCGGTGACGGTGGAGTTTGACCGGATGGCAGCGGCAGTCCGCATGAATCACACACCGGAGGCAGCATTTTCGGAGCTGGCTGCCCGGAGCAGTCTGTCGGAGGCGAGTCTGTTCGCGGAGGTATTCGGAGCGGCCCGGAAGGGCGGAGGCAATCTGATCCGCATCGTCGGCGATACGGTTGAGATCCTGGAGAGCCATATCCGGATCCAGGATGAGATCGTGACAGCGCTGCGGGCGAAGGAGATGGAGCAGCACATCATGAACCTGATCCCGATGCTGGTGCTCCTTTACATGAACCTGGCCTCGCCAAAGTATCTCTCCTGGATGTACGGGAGCCTTCCGGGACGCGTGGTGATGACGATCTGCCTGATCCTCTATGCCGCAGCCTACCGGATGTCGGTGAAGATCCTCGAGGCAGAGAAGGTAGGGTAGAAGAAGGTATGGTGAGAAACGTAAGAATCGGGAAACAGCAGAACGATAAATGCAGGGGGAGAGAAGATAAGGGGAGAAGGGCAGTGTGAGAAACGGCGTGGTGAGAGACTGCAGGATGAGAAAAGCAGTGTGAGAAACGGCGTGGTGAGAGACTGCAGGATGAGAAAAGCAGGATGAGAACGAAGGAAAGGATGAGTGGTTTCAGCGTGGACAGGAGGTGAGTGAGTGAAGGTATGTTTCGCGATGGCGGCAGGCTTGGCAGTTCTCCAGATCCTGTCGGCCGTCTGGTCATTTTTCAGGAGGAGCAAGCGGTTCCGAAGGGTGCCCTGGTATCTGGCAGGCGGATATCTGGCAGTGGCGTTGATCACCTGGCTGAAAGGG
>CAMOGO010000096.1 GCA_946614075.1 uncultured Lachnospiraceae bacterium
GGTCGTTTCACGCTGATTGGTGATACCGATCGCCGCGACATCGTCCTCGGTCGCACCCACCTTGCCGATGACCTCGACTGCCACCGCAAGCTGTGAAGACCAGATCTCCAGCGGATCATGCTCTACCCAGCCCGGCTGGGGGAAAATCTGGGCGAACTCACGCCCTGCGCTTCCGACGATGTTTCCGTTCCGGTCAAACAAAAAGGCCTTGGAGCTGGTTGTTCCCTGATCCAGTGCAAGAATATATTTTTTCATACGTCGCCCTCTCCTCTCATTTATCCGACATTTTTGGTTGCGATCACGGGCACGCCGGTCCCTGCCGCGTTCTCCATGACGATATCTCCGATCCGTACCGGCGCGGTAAGGCAGACACCTTTCAGCTCCCGGACTACGTCAAAAATCTTACCCTTGGGAATATCCTCGCGGGTCTTGACCGAGACCATCCCGTGGTCCTTCACCCGCACGGTGGAGGTCACGATCCGGGTCGGATTCGTCAGCTCCTTCCGGGCGTAGATATCTCCTCTTTTGCAGGTGTTTCCGGTCACCTTCGTGACCACGCCATCCTCCATCACGGCCCGGAGGCTGCACCCCATCGGGCATCCGATGCACGTCAGCTCATGTACACTCATCTCGCACCTCCTTGTCCTGATGCCGCATTAGCTTCTTCTCCATCCTCCAGGCATACCGTGATGGTCTGAAGATCCGGCATTGCCTCGATCTGGGCACGGGTCAGGATCACTTCCTCCATCTCGCCTGGCGCCACGATCTGCTTTTTCCGGCGGAGCACCCGCTCCTGATCCAGATAAACACTCACATAGCAGTTCTTTTTCACTGCACCGACGCGGAAACGGACGGTCAGCTTCTCATCCATACGATCCGGATGGATCGAGGCAGGCACCGTATAGCGCACGCCTCCCTCGGCCTTCAGCGGGATCGTCCGGGCGCTTTCCGTGGCCAGGTCTCCCAGGATAAAAGCAGCCGCGTGACGGCCGGCATTTCCGGCTTCCTCCGAGACATAATCCACCAGGTCATGCACATGCAGGACATTTCCGGCGGCGAAAACGCCGGGGATGCTGGTCTCAAAGCTTTCATCAACCACAGGTCCCTGGGTCACCAGATGGATCCCGACACCCATGCCGCGGGAAAGCTCATTCTCCGGGATCAGTCCGCAGGACAGAAGCAAGGTATCGCAAGGATACTCCTCCTCGGTCCCCGGAACCGGCGTTCCGTGCGAATCGACCTCGGCGATCACGACGCTCTCGACCCTGTCCTTACCGCGGATATCGACGACCGTGTGGCTTAATTTCAACGGAATATCAAAATCATTCAGGCACTGTACGATATTTCTCTTCAGGCCGCCCGAGTACGGCATCAGCTCCGCCACGACATGGACATGAGCGCCCTCAAGCGTCATTCTTCTGGCCATGATCAGACCGATGTCGCCCGATCCTAGGATCACGACCTCTCGTCCCGGCATGAAGCCATCCATGTTGACCAGCTTCTGGGCGGTTCCTGCCGTATAGATGCCGGCCGGACGATAGCCCGGGATATTCAAAGCTCCGCGCGGACGCTCCCGGCATCCCATCGCCAGGACGATCGCCTTTGCCTGTATTTTCTCCAGCCCCTTTTCGGAGGAAATCATGGTGACAACCTTCTCCGGACTGATGGAAAGAACCATCGTATCGGTCTGGCAGGAAATGCCAAGGTCGCGCACCTGACTGATGAACCGGGCCGCGTATTCCGGGCCGGTCAGCTCCTCCTTGAAGGTATGAAGGCCAAAGCCATTATGAATGCACTGATTCAGGATGCCTCCCAGGATGCTGTCTCTTTCGACGATCAGAATGTCGTCTACCCCGCTTTTTTTCGCGGCAACCGCTGCCGCAAGGCCTGCCGGGCCGCCTCCTACGATCAGAAGATCACATGTTTTCACGAAGCGTCCCTCCTTTAATATCGATCCTTGTTGGTTCCGACGATCAGGCCGGAATCCGGTTCGTTTTTGCAGATATCATCCATGCCGCAGCCAAGCTCGCGGGCAAGGATCTCCATGGTTCTCGGCGTGCAGAAGCCTGCCTGGCAGCGGCCCATGCCCGCACGGGTGCGCCGCTTCACGCCGTCTAAGGTTCTGGCGCCTAAAGGCCGGTGGATCGCCTCGAGGATCTCTCCCTCCGTGACCGTCTCACAGCGGCAGACGATCCGGCCGTAGGCAGGATTCTTTGCTATAAGGGCTGCCTTCTCCTCATCCGGCAGACTGGCAAAGTCTGTGACGCGACGACGCTCCTCGATCACATGATCCTTTTCCTCCAAAGGAAGGATCTGTGCCACGATATCCTTTACATAGTCGCCGATCGCCGGCGCGCTCGAAAGCCCCGGCGACTCGATACCGGCGACATCGATGAAGCCCGGTGCATCCTTCACCTGCTCGATGATAAAATCATCCCGATCCTCATGCGCGCGAAGGCCGGCAAAGGAGGTGATCACCTGGCGCAGCGGAATATCCTTCACGGAAAGCGCGGTCTTTGCCATGACATCCGACAGACCCTCGCGGGTGGTGATGTCCCCTTCCTTATCGTCGATATCGACCGCCGTCGGGCCCAAAAGCAGATTTCCGTGGACGGTAGGCGTGACCAGGACGCCCTTTCCCATGATGGTCGGCAGCTGGAAAATCGTATGGGAAACCAGCTCCCCGGCACTCTTGTCCAGGAGCAGGTACTCGCCCTTTCGGGGCGTGATGTGGATCTTCTCCTCGCTCACCATGTTGTGGATCACATCCGCGTAGACACCCGCGGCATTGATCACGACACGCGCCTCTAACACGCCGCCGTCTTTTGCGTCCGGCTTCTGCTCTTTCTGGCCGGCACCTGCGAAGGCGCGGGTATTGACCCGGTAGCCCTCATCCATTTTCTCTATGCCGCAGACCTCCGTCAGCAGACGGAACTCCACGTCATTTGCCGCTGCCGCCTCGGCGAAAGCCATCGTCATCTCGAACGGACAGACGATGCCGCCGGTCGGCGCGACAAGAGCGGCATATACCTCATCGTTTAAGGAAGGCTCCAGCCGGTGGGCCTCCTCGGCATCCACGATCCTTAGATCCGGGACTCCATTTGCCTTTCCTTTCTCAAGCAGTTCCCTCAGCTTCGGAAGCTGTTCCTCACTCCAGCACACGACCATGGAGCCGTTTCTCCGGAAAGGAATGTCGTACTTGGAAGCCAGCTCGTCCATCCGGCGGTTCCCCTCGACATTCAGCCTGGCCCGTAAGGATCCCGGCTCTGCGGCATACCCGCCATGCATGATACCGCTGTTGGCTTTGCTGGTGCCCTCGCACACATCTGCGCACTTTTCCACGACGCAGACCTTCAGCCGGTACCGTGACAGAGTACAGGCCACGGCGCACCCGGATACCCCGGCGCCGATGATGATTACATCATACATTCTCTATTCCCCCTGGTTTTTAAATCGTTTTAATTATTTTGCAGAAATCATAAAAACAGTATAACATAGAGGAAGAATTTTAGGAAGATTGACGTACAAAGAATATCAGTGATAAAATGATAGACGTGTGTGTAGATTTCATGTCTGAGCAACATTGGTGAAAGACGAACCAGCACACAGAGAGGATGAGCATCTGCCTTGGAAATCACAACGAAAATGAAGGCTGCCTTCGCGGCCGGCGGTTTTGGCAAGAACATCGCCTACGGCCTGGTAGCTTCCTTCACGTTATACTATTATAATACGATACTCGGCATCAGCGCGACCTTCGTCGGAATTCTGCTGATGGCTGCCCGGATTTTCGACGCCTTCAACGATCCGATCATGGGCGTCATCGTCGCCCGCACCCGGAGTCCCTGGGGACGCTACAAACCCTGGATCCTCACCGGTGCGGTGCTGAATGCGTTTGTCATGTTTGCCATGTTCGCTGTCCCAGAGAGCCTCTCCGAGGGCGGCGTCAAGCTGTACATCACCGTGACCTATTTCCTATGCGGCATCACCTACACGCTCTCCGACATTCCTTACTGGTCGGTCATCCCGGCTATCACAAGGCCCGGCGAGCATCGGGAAAGCCTCACCGTCTGGTCCCGCACCATGGCAGGCATCGGGGCGGCCATCCCCTCGGTCGTGACCGTGGCTCTTCTGCCCATCCTGGGCGGCGGCAGCGGCATCGCCTACTACCGGAAGGGCTTCGCGATTTACGCTTTGATCCTGGCCATCCTGTACGTCCTCACGACCCTGGCCGCCGTAAGCCAGCTCCCAAACGACGAGCTCTCAAAGCCCCACGACCTTGGATTAAAGGCGCTTTTAGGTCTCCTGATTCACAACGACCAGGCAATGAACCTGGCCGCGATCATCATTTTATTCAATTCGGCCATGTACATGACCACCAACCTGGTCCTTTACATGTTCCAGTACGATATCGGCAGGGAAAGCGAGTACACCGTGTTCATGGCCGTGAGCGGCATCTTCCAGCTCCTCACGATGATGATCTTCTACCCAGCCCTTCGCAAAAAGGGACTGTCCAACCGCCGGATTTTCATGATCGGTGGTCTTGGCGCGGTGGCAGGATATCTCGCCCTGACTCTCCTGATCTTCGGTGGGGAAATGACGACCCTGCGCCTTCTTCTGCCCGGAATCTGCATCTCTCTCGCCAACGGGACCGGCTACGTTCTGACGACGATCTTTGTCGCGGACGCTGTGGACTATGGCGAGCGGACCACGGGGCACAGGGAAAACAGCGTCGTCTCCAGCCTTCAGACCCTGATGGTCAAGCTCTCGTCTGCCTTTGCGGTCTTCGTCGCAGGCATCGGCCTCGACCTCGCCGGAATCAACCGGGAGGCCGCCGTACAGACGATGGCCTCCCGTATGCGACTGCGGACCCTGTTCGCGGTTCCGCCTCTGTTGTTTGTCATTGCGGCTCTCATCATCTTTGCCAGACGCAAAGATATCGGAGAAAACCAGCCGTCTTAACGGCTAAGCTCCTCTTTCAGGGTCTTCCGGACCGCGCCCTTTCCGGCGATCATCCGGCAGAAATATCCGACAACGGCGTCTGCCATACCAACCTCAAAGAGATCCACGCCAAATACTGCTTTGTTCGAAAGGAGGTCCGCAAGGGCCTTCTTTGCTTCTTCCGGGGCAATCTCCTGACCAACGCTAAAGCCTGCGACGTAAGGGCATACGGTCGTAAGCATCGGGTCCGGGCTCAGCTCAAAGGCCTCTCCCTCATCGTTTACCCCCATCAGGTAGCGCAGCCAGCCGGCGAATACCATCGGAATTTTCTTCAGGTCAGCTACCCGAAGGCCCTCCGATGCCTGATAAGCCTTGATCGTCTCGCCGAAACGGATCGCCAGCTTCTGGGAAGTGTCGGTAGCGATACGCTGCGGCGTATCCGGCATGAAGGGATTCGGGATACGAACCTGCAGAACCGTATCGATAAACTGCTTCGGATCCAGGACGCCAGGGTTCACGACGACCGGCAGGCCCTCCTGATAGCCGATGATGTTGACCAGTCTGGAAAGCTCAGCATCCTTCATTTCCTCGGAGATCTTGTCATAGCCCAGCAGGCAGCCGAATACAGCCAGCGTGGTATGAAGAGGATTCAGGCAGGTGCAGACCTTCATCTTCTCGACCTTGTCGACGGTCTCGCGATCGGTGAAGATCAG
>CAMOGO010000097.1 GCA_946614075.1 uncultured Lachnospiraceae bacterium
CCTGATGACCGCCCCGCATAACAGGGATTATGATGCCGAGGCCAATGGCATGATCCGGGTGCGGAGCTGGGAGGAGATCGAGGAAATCATCGAGCAGCTGACACACGGACCTACATGGAGGAAAAATGCTTCGGATTGCGATTGTTGAGGATGACACGGCGTACGCGGAAAAACTGAAAAGCTATATCGAGCGTTACGGGACGGAAAAAAAGCTCGTGATGGAGATCACTCATTTCCCGGATGGGCTGGAGATCGTCGACCGGTACCGTGCGGCATGGGATATCATCTTCATGGACATCGAGATGCCGCATCTGGACGGGATGGGCGCGGCCAGACGTATCCGCGGGATGGATCCGGACGTGATCATTATCTTTGTCACGACCATGGCGCAGTATGCCATCAAGGGCTACGAGGTCGGCGCGCTGGACTTTGTCCTGAAGCCGGTCAACTACGTGCAGCTTTCGGCAAGGCTTGACAAGGCGGTAAAGCTCCTGAACAGGGATCCGGACCGGTATCTGATGGTGCCGTGCGAGGACGTGAAGGAGAGGGTGCCGGCCAGGGATATACTCTATATTGAGGTCCGCAATCATACTCTGGAGATTGTGACGGTGGCGAGGCGTTATACGATGCGCGGAACGCTTGCGGAGATGGAAAATGCCCTGGAGGGCTGCCATTTTTCCAAGTGCAACCAGGGCTTTCTCGTGAATCTGAAAAACGTGACCGGGGTGAAAAAGGACTCGGTTCTTGTCGGAGGGCATGAGCTGCCCATCTCCAGACCGCGCAAGAAGGCATTTCTGGAGGAACTCTCTATGTATCTGGGGGTGGCATTGTGACTGGCTTCATAGCATATTCGTTTTTTCCGCTCGAACTGATTACAGCGGCGATGGTTTTTTCCTGGCCGCTGGAAAAACGAACGAATTGCCTTGCGAGGGTTTTGATTTCGATTTTGGCTGTCGTGGCGTTTTTCGTACTGGCCGGGATCTTCGGAACACGGCAGGCGATGGCTGACATTGCCTCTTTTCAGCAGGATCTTCTGGCTGCTGTGATCTCGAACATGTTTTTCTGCGCTCTGATTTACCTGCTCATCGTTTTGCTGCTTCATTTTACCTGCGAGGTGAGCTGGCGTGAGGCTGCCTACTGCGGGGCCTGCGCCTACCTGATGGAGCATGTGGCTTACTGTGTCCGGCTGCTGATCGAGAGCTATCTGCCTTTCCTTCCGGTCGAGCCCGGGTCGGTGCTGTATTTCGCCACCCATGGCCTGACGTATGTCCTGTTTTACTTTCTTTTTGCGAAGCGGATGGTCCGGAACCGGCATTACGGGGCGACCGTGCTTTCCTCCCTCAGGCTGACGGTCAGTGTTCTTTTCGTCGTGCTGGTGATGAGTATCCTGGCGTCGACCTTCGATTTTGAAAATCTGCATGCGGTGTACGCGATCGTCTTCAGCCTTTTTGTCATGTATTCCCAGATCGGTCATCAGCACGAGCTGAATCTCCAGAAGGAGCTGGAATTCGAGCGGAAGCTGGCCATGCAGCAGAAGGCACAGTATGAGATGAGCCGGGAAAATATCGATCTGATCAACCGGAAATGCCATGACCTGAAGCACCAGATTGCGGCGCTTAGACAGATCCGGGACAAATCGAAGCAGGACGAGGTCATCACGTCTCTGGAAAGCTCCGTCATGATCTACGACGCGATGCAGAAAACCGGCAACGACATCCTGGATACGGTGCTTACGGAGAAAAGTCTGATTTGTCAGAGTAAGGGGATCACACTCAGCTGCATCGCGGATGGGGCGCGGCTTTCCTTCCTGGACCCGGTGGATGCTTACACGCTTTTCGGGAACGCGCTGGACAATGCGATCGAGGCCGTATCCCGGCTGCCGCAGGAGGAGCGGCTCATTGATTTCACCGTGAGGGACATGCTGGGACTGACGATGGTGAAGCTGGTAAACCGCTACGCCGGTGATCTTTCCATGTCAGAAGGCCTTCCGGAAACCACGAAGGAGGATAAGGACTGGCACGGCTTCGGTGTGCACAGCATCAAAGCGATTTCGGAGAAATACGCAGGGTTAGTAAGCTTCGAGGCCGATCAAGGCGTTTTTACCTTACAGATATCCTTCCCGCCACAGTAAAAAATCCATGCAGTAAAGAATATTCACATAGCAAAGAAAGACCATGCAGAACGACAGCACTGCATGGTTTTTTGCAATCTGCGACAGGTTTTTTGCAGTCTGCGCCATTTTGCAACAGGAAACCGCTCTCTTATGATACTCTGCAGTCATCAAGAATGGCCGAAGGCCACAAAATTAAGAGGAGGAACCAAAATGGCAAAGGAAAAGAAACAGAAAAAGCCGCAGGGCATGGTTTCGAAGATCATCAAGACCGTGCTTTCCGTTTTACTGTGTCTGGTGCTCGTCGCGTTGATGTTCGCAGCGAATGTAGTGCTTCCGGGCTACAGCAGAATGGCAAACAGCCTGTTAGGCGGCGTTCCGCACGAAGTGGACAATTCCAAGGCAAATGCCGCAGGACTGGATCTTGCGTACAACAAGCCGGACTTTACTGCTGAGAATATCGCGGCAGCGGAGGCAGCGCTCAAGAAGGAAATCTCGGATGAGGGACTGGTCCTTCTGAAGAATGAAGGACTTCTGCCCCTTGGCGCAAACCCGACGCTCAGCCTTTTCTCCGCGAACTCTGATCAGAGTGTCGGCGGTGGACTGACGGGCGGCGGATCTTCGCTGAAGGATGTCCTGGCTGCAAGCGGTGTAAGCGTCAATGAGAAGCTTTGGGACTTTTACACCAAGGGCGCGGGCAAGGATTATGGTCTGGCTTCCGGCTCGATCGGCTTTGGCGACGCGGAGGATTTCCGCATCAATGAGGCACCGCTTTCCGCACTTCAGGCAGAGAGCGGACTGCTGGACAGCGTCGAAGGCACGGTCCCGGTTTACTTCTTTAAGAGAGTCGCCGGTGAGGGCCGCGATATGCCGCGAGGCATGTACAATCACGCGGACAACGCCGAGGATCAGGCGAGAAGCTATCTGGAGCCGGACTCCACGGAGCGTGAGATCCTGCAGTATCTGAACGACAACTATGACAGCGTCATCCTCGTACTGAATTCCAACGCAGCCATCGATCTTGACTGGGTTGCTGAGTATCCCAGCATCAAGGCCATCATCAATGCACCGGACGGTCTGCTTGCCTTAGGCGATGTCCTGACCGGCGCCGTGAACCCCTCCGGCCGGACGGTTGACACCATCGCCGCTGACGCTCTTCGTTCCCCGGCTGCTCAGAACTTCGGTGATTATCAGTATTCCAACGAGGACGGAACCCTCACGAAGTACAATTATGTCACCTACGAAGAGGGCATTTATGTCGGCTATCGTTACTATGAGACCCGCTACGAGGACGTTGTCCTGGAGCAGGGCAATGCAGGAGACTATGACTATGATGCCGAGGTCATTTATCCTTTCGGCTATGGTCTGAGCTACACCACCTTTGAGTGGAGCGATTTTGACATGACCTGGGACGGCGATGAGTGCACCGTATCTGTCCAGGTTACCAATACGGGCGATGTCGCCGGCAAAGAGGTTGTCGAGATTTACGCCCAGAGCCCTTATACCGAGTATGACAAGGAAAACGGCGTCGAGAAGTCGGCCGTTGAGCTTGTCCAGTATGGAAAGACCCAGATCCTGGCTCCCGGTGAGAGCGAGACGGTCACCGCAACCTTTAACAAGCGTCAGCTGGCATCCTACGATGCCAACGGTGCCCGGACCTATATCATGGATGCCGGCACCTACTATGTGACAGCAGGCAGAAACGCACACGATGCCGTGAACAATATCCTGGCAGCCAAGGGCGCGGATGTCGAGGGAAATACCGACATGGTTGCCTCTTATGAGGAGGCGGAGCTTGACACCACCACCTACGCAGTCGACGACTACAGCGGTGCAGCGATCACCAACCAGCTGGATGACGCCAAGGGCGACGCGACCTATCTGACCCGCTCCGACTGGGAGGGAACCTTCCCGACGCACGATGGCGTGCCGTCGGCACAGATTTCCACCTGGGGCAACGAGATCAACGGTGAGGACGGCGTGTCCTACACCTACACCAAGACCATTTCCGCCGAGAATCTGGCAAAGCTTGACAGCTTCGACGCCGGAAATCCGGAGGAGACCTTCACCGACGCACCTGTCTATGGAAAGAAAAACGGCCTCACGCTGATCCAGCTGCGCGGCCTTGACTACGACGATCCGCTGTGGAATGACCTGCTTGATCAGCTCACCAGCGAGGATTACTACAACACGATCGGTATCTCCGGCTATGGCATCGAGTTTATCGAGAGTGTCAACAAGCCCTTTAACATCGATGCCGATACCGCGGCAGGCCTGATCTACGGCGGCACGGGCAGCATGTTCCCGAACCCGATGACGGTCGCTCAGACCTGGAACCAGGATATCGCTTACCGCTATGGCCGCATGATCGGCAGCGAGGCGCTGATCGGCGGAGCCGACGGCTGGTATGCACCTTCCATGAACATCCACCGTACTCCGTTCTCCGGACGAAATGGCGAGTACTACTCCGAGGATCCGTTTGTCTCCGGTACCGTAGCTTCCCTGGAGAACCTTGGCGCAGCAGAGATGGGCATGTATGTCTACATCAAGCACTTTGCCTTCAACGACCAGGAGAACCACCGCGGCGACCGTGATGGACAGTACTCCATCGCAACCTTCCTCAACGAGCAGAGCGCTCGTGAGATCTACCTCACACCTTTTGAGATGTGCATGAAGGTCGGCGACGTCACCCTGAATTATCTGGAGTCCGACGGAAACGGCGGCTACCAGGCAGCCAGCCGCGATTACCGCGCGGCAACCGCTATCATGACCGCATTCAACCGCGTCGGCTACACCTGGACGGGCGGCTGCTACAACCTCATCACCGGCATCGTCCGCAATGAATGGGACTTTGACGGCATGATCATCACCGATAACGCAAACACCGGCGTATTCATGTCCTCGAAGCAGATGATCGAGGCCGGAGCGGATATCAAGCTCACCAACCTGCCGGAATCCGCCCGCTTTGAATGGGACGAGACCGATCCCACCGAGTATCACTACGCTCGTGAGGCCATGCATCACGTGCTCTACACCGTCGCGAACTCCAAGAGCATGAACGGTGCGATGCCAGGAGCTGTCTTCCAGAAAGGCATGATGCTGACCGAGAAGCTCACGATGGGTATCAATGTGGTTGGCGTTGTCCTGATCGCCCTGATGGTATTCTTCACCGTGAAGAGATTCAGAAAGCCGAAGAATACAGAGGCTTAAAAAAGCAGAGGCCGAAGAATGCAGGGGCTTTAAGGAAACCAAAGAGTAATCACAAAGGATGACGAAGGCGTCAGGGCCGTAAGACCCTGGCGCCTTTTTGAAATGTGACTCACCCATGACTCGTATTTTTTCTGCCATAATTCCCAACATATTAAGTTGACTGAAATCGAGGCATATAATATAATTTTTTTGGCTATTATTGCCAAGCAATCATTATTACAGGAGGTAAAACAATGAAAAGAATTGTAGCATTCATGATGGCTCTGTGCATGGTTTTTGCACTGGCGGCATGCAGCTCCACACCCT
>CAMOGO010000098.1 GCA_946614075.1 uncultured Lachnospiraceae bacterium
CGATTATGTCGATGGTTCCACTCCGTCCGGCGCTGCTGCATTCGAGAAGCGTGGTATCGCAGTTGATATCCCGGTTTGGAATCCGACCAACTGCATCGAGTGTAACTTCTGCTCTTATGTCTGCCCTCACGCTGTCATCCGTCCGGTCGCTCTGACCGCAGAGGAGGCTGCAAATGCTCCTGCCGATATGAAGTGCAAGGATATGATGGGTATGCCTGGCTACAAGTTCGCAGTCACCGTTTCCGCTCTGGATTGCACCGGCTGCGGTTCCTGCGTCAATGTCTGCCCTGGCATGAAGGGCGAGAAGGCTCTGACCATGGCAAACCTGGAAGCCAACATGGGCGAGCAGGCGATCTTCGACTGGGCACAGAAGCTGCCTAAGAAGCCGGAAGTCGTCGCGAAGTTCAAAGAGACCACCGTCAAGGGAAGCCAGTTCAAGCAGCCGCTGCTTGAGTACTCCGGCGCATGCGCAGGCTGCGGCGAGACTCCTTACGCTAAGCTTGTTACCCAGCTCTTTGGCGATCACATGTACATTGCAAACGCTACCGGTTGCTCCTCTATCTGGGGTAACTCTTCACCGTCCACTCCTTACACCGTCAACGAGAAGGGACAGGGTCCTGCATGGTCCAACTCCCTGTTCGAGGATGGCGCTGAGTTCGGTTATGGTATGCTCCTTGCTCAGAACGCACTTCGTGCAAGCCTGAAGGCAAAGGTTGAGGATATCGTTGCCAACGGCGAGAACGAGGAGGTCAAGGCAGCTGGTCAGGAATGGCTGGATACCTTCTCCGTAGGCGCTACCAACATCCCGGCAACCGAGAAGCTAATCGCAGCTCTTGAGGCTTGCGGATGCGAGAAGGCTCAGGCAATCCTGAAGGATAAGGATTTCCTGGCTAAGAAGTCTCAGTGGATCTTCGGTGGTGACGGCTGGGCATACGATATTGGATACGGCGGACTCGATCATGTTCTTGCCAGCGGCCAGGATATCAACATCATGGTATTCGATACCGAGGTTTACTCCAACACCGGCGGCCAGTCCTCCAAGTCCACTCCGGTTGGTGCGATCGCTCAGTTCGCAGCAGGCGGCAAGGAGACCAAGAAGAAGGATCTGGCAGGCATCGCTATGACCTATGGTTATGTCTATGTCGCTCATGTAGCAATGGGTGCTGACATGAACCAGTGCATCAAGGCAATCACCGAGGCAGAGGCTTATCCGGGACCGTCCCTGATCATCTGCTACGCACCTTGCATCAACCACGGTATCAAGGCTAAGGGCGGCATGGCCAAGGCTCAGACCGAGGAGAAGATGGCTGTTGAGTCCGGTTACTGGTACAACTTCCGCTTCAACCCGGGCAACAAGGCTCTGGGCAAGGATCTCTTCACCCTTGACTCCAAGGCTCCGAAGTATGAGGAGTATCAGAACTTCCTGAATGGTGAGGTTCGTTACAACTCCCTCGTTCGTGCAAATCCGGCACGTGCTGAGAAGCTCTTCAATGAGTCTGAGGAGATTGCAAAGGCTCGCTATGAGCAGCTGCAGAAGATGGTTGAGATGTACGCTGCAAAATAAATCAGTGTTATCTTTTCCTGAAGCATAATAAAATCCCCCATACGAGGCGAAACCTCGTATGGGGGATTTTTTCGATCCGAGTGATATCGAAATCGCGTAGGAGGATGGCTATCCGACTCCTACGCGCTGCGCCGGCCGCCGTTGCCGTAAGGCAACAATTACCTTTGGCGGCCGTGTGCATAAAAGAAGGCAGGTTTTACCCTGCCTCCCTGACGTAATTCTTTACTTTGCTGCGAGGTACTCGTCGATGGCCTTGGCTGCGACCTTGCCGGCGCCCATGGCGGAGATGACGGTAGCAGCGCCGGTGACAGCGTCACCGCCTGCATAGACAGCCTCACGGGAGGTGAGACCATCCTCGTTGATGATGATGCCGCCCTTGCGGTTGACCTCAAGACCCTTGGTGGTGGACTTGATCAGCGGGTTCGGGCTGGTACCGATCGCCATGACGACGGTATCGACATCCAGGTCAAATTCGCTTCCGGCGATCTCGACCGGTCTGCGGCGTCCGGAGGCATCCGGCTCGCCAAGCTCCATCTTCACGCAGCGGATGCCGGTGACGAAGCCGTTTTTCGGATCACGCGGGTCCTCCGGATTGTGGTATCCGAGGATCTCGGTCGGGTTGCAAAGAAGGCGGAACTCGATTCCCTCTTCTTCCGCATGCTCGACTTCCTCGCGCCTTGCAGGCAGCTCCTCCATGGAGCGGCGGTAGATGATGTAAACCTTGTCAGCGCCGAGACGCAGGGCCGTACGGGCTGCATCCATTGCGACGTTGCCGCCGCCGACGACTGCGACATTGCCGCCCTTCATGATCGGGGTGTGCGGATCGTCGCGGAAGGCCTTCATCAGGTTGGAGCGGGTGAGGTACTCATTGGCGGAGTAGACACCGCTGTAAGCCTCGCCGGGGATGTTCATGAAATTAGGCAGGCCTGCGCCGGAGCCGACGAAGACAGCCTCAAAGCCCATTTCAAAGAGCTCATCGATGGTCAGGGTTTTGCCGATGACGACATTGGTCATGATCTCGACGCCGAGCTCCTTCAGGGTATCGACTTCCTTGGCCACGATGGACTTCGGCAGACGGAACTCCGGAATACCATAGACCAGAACGCCGCCGGCCGTGTGGAGTGCCTCATAGACCGTTACCTGGTAGCCCTTCTTGGCAAGGTCGCCTGCGCAGGTCAGGCCGGAAGGACCGGAACCGACGATGGCGACGCGATGGCCGTTGGAGGCCGGAGCGACAGCCTTCTCGGTGGAGTGGTCATTGTGCCAGTCGGCGACAAAGCGCTCGAGACGGCCGATGCCGACAGGCTGCGTCTTGATACCGCGGACGCACTTGCTCTCGCACTGGGTCTCCTGCGGGCAGACACGGCCGCAGACAGCCGGGAGAGAAGAGGACTTGCTGATGACCTGGTAGGCACCTTCGAAATCGCACTCGCGGATCTTAGCGATAAACTCCGGGATATGTACGTTGACCGGGCAGCCGGAGACGCAAGGCATGTTCTTGCAGTTGAGACAGCGGGCGGCCTCGTCGAGAGCCATCTCCTCCGTGTAGCCCTGAGCAACCTCGTTGAAATTATGCGCACGGACCAACGGATCCTGTGTCGGCATAGGGTTCTTATCGGGTCTCATATTCGGTGCTGCCATTTCAGTCCACCTCCTTGAACAGATTGCAGGTTTTCTCATGAACCTGGCGCTCATAGTTGAAATACATACGGCTGCGGCTCATGGCCTCATCGAAATCGATCTCATAGCCGTCAAAGTCCGGACCGTCGACGCAGGCGAACTTCGTGATCCGCTTTCCATCGCGGACGAGGGTCAGACGGCAGCCGCCGCACATGCCGGTGCCGTCGATCATGATCGGGTTCATGGAAACGGTGACCGGGACGCCGTAAGGCTTTGCGGTCAGGGTGACAAATTTCATCATGATCAGAGGACCGATCGTGATGATCATGTCAAAGGTCTCGCCAGCGTCGAGCATCTCCTTCAGCGGGACGGTGACATTGCCGTGTCTCGCGTAGGAACCGTCGTCGGTCATGACGATGAGCCTGTCAGAGCAGGCGCGGAACTCATCCTCAAGGATCAGAAGATCCTTGCTGCGGAAACCGATAATGCTGGTGACCTCAGCACCAAGCTTGTGGAACTCCTCAGCCACAGGCATAGCGATGGCGCAGCCAACGCCGCCGCCGACGATGCAGACCTTGCGGATACCCTCTGTATCCGTGGGTTTTCCTAAAGGTCCGGCGAAATCCTGGATGAACTCGCCTTCCTTTTTGTGGTTCAGGGTCTCGGTGGTGCCGCCGACGATCTGGAAGATAATCTTTACTGTTCCCTCCTCCGGGTCAGTACCGGCGACTGTGAGCGGGATGCGCTCACCTTCACTGTCGACGCGAAGAATGATGAACTGACCCGGCTTTGCCTTGCGGGCAACGAGGGGAGCTTCGATCTCCATCTGCGTGACGGTAGGATTCAATGATTTTTTTCTTACAATCTTGTACATGAAATCATTCCTCTCACTTAGTGCTGGTTTGAAAAAGTGGTACGATAATACCCTCACGGGCTGTATCGTACCACATTTTGCACTTAATTCATATAATACGGAACCATTTTTACAGTGTTTTGCGTTTTTTTGCAGCCTTTGCGGCAGCCTTCTGCGCTTCCTCTGCAGCTTTCTCAGCCTCGAGCTCGGCCTGACGCTCAGCCTCCTCCTCAGCGAGGTAAGGATTTTTTGCCAGACGTCTCTTCCAGACGATCTTACTGAACACGATACTCAGCTCATAAAGACCCAGCATCGGGATAGCGACCATACACTGAGAAACAACATCGGGCGGTGTGATGACAGCGCCGATGAAGAACATGACTACGATACCGACACGACGCCATTTGACCATCCACTCCGGACGGAGGAAACCAAGCTGCGTCAGCAACACGACGATGACCGGCATCTCAAAGACGATGCCAAGAGCCACCATAACGGTCGTGTACAGGGCTATGTAGTTTGTCAAGGTGATGTTGATCGTGACGTAATCGATGCTGTTGAAATTGTAGAAGAATCTCAGCATGAACGGAAGCATGATATTGTACGCGAACAGAGCGCCGAGTACAAAGAAACCAAATCCGCATACGAGGATGAACAGCAGGAACTGCCGCTCGTTCTTCTTAAGGCCAGGGCTGGCAAAAGCGAAAATCTCGTAGAGAATAAAAGGAGAGTCCACTGCGATTGCCACGAGCGCCGAAATCTTGATACACTGTACCATCTGCTCCGTCGGATCGATCTGCTGGATCTCATACCCGAAAGCTCTTCCGATATCGAGGAGCGTTTTCAGGATACCCTGCGAGAAAGCAAAGGCGGCAAACAGAACAACGACAAAGATGACAGCGACGACAATAAGACGGTTCCGGAATTCACGAAGATGGTCGGTCAAACCCATGACGCCTTCTTCGTTCTTCACATTTTTGGCTTTTCCTAATGTTGGCATGGAACAGTCTCCTTAATTAGATTTCCTCTTCCTCTTCCTCTTTCTTGGTGATCTGTTCCTTCTTCTGATCATCAGCAGCAGCCTCATCCAGACCATCCTTGAAGCCCTTCATGGTCTTGCCGAAGGCCTTGCCAAGTCTGGGAAGATACTTCGGTCCAAAGAGAAGAAGAACGATAACCAGGATGATAAGAAGCTCCTGCGTTCCCAGTCTGCCGATCATCATAGGTGCGAATGCAGCATTAAACATAGTAATAACCTCCCTGAAAAATACGGGGATTTCCCCTTTTGATAAAATAATGTAGTCACGGGCAGGACAGATGGAAAAACCTGTCCGACTTTAAGCCTCTACATCCGAAACAGCTTCTGCGACAGCATCCTTCGCCTCGGATACAACCTCAGCAGCCTGTGCCTGAACAGCCTCAGCGGTCTCGGCGACAGCCTCAGCGGCCTGTGCCTTTACGGTCTCAGCAGCCTCAGCAGCCTGTGCCTGTACGGCTTCAGCAGCCTCATCTACGGCATCGTACAGAGCGACTTCCTCTTCCTCGGCGACCTCAGCGGCAGCC
>CAMOGO010000099.1 GCA_946614075.1 uncultured Lachnospiraceae bacterium
TCGGAAGTTTACGGCGAAGAACGGCGAGAACGGCGATATCACGGTTATCACGGCTGGCGTTCCGATCGGCAATGTCGGCACGACCAACATGGTCAAGGTTCACACGATCGGGGATACCGTGACCAGATAATCCATAAAAGGAAAAAGACAGAGAATGGCATTTTTGAAATACGAAGACGAGCTGGCGAAGTTTGAACCAAGCAAGGATATCGCAGACCTGGACCGGATCATCCAGACCCGGGGCACCTCAGATGCAGGCGATATCCTGCTTGAGCTGCTCGAAGAAAAGAAAAAATTACAGGCAAAGCTTCAGGAGTAACTATGGCGATACGTTGGACAAAAAAAGAATTAACGCAATTGTCAAACGTCTTTTACAACAGCGGACTTGAAAAAGCACAGATCCGTGATATGTCCGGTGCGATAGCCGACTTGAAAAACTGCCTGCAGCTCAACAAAAACCATACTGACGCAAGGAATCTGCTTGGCCTGATCTACTATGAGACAGGCGAGATGACGGATGCTCTGGCGGAATGGGTTATCAGCACGAATTACCAGGCCCGCAGCAATCCGGCGGTCCATTACATCAACAAGCTTCAGGAGCGCAGAGAGTTTCTGGACGAGATGGTCATGGCCTCGGAGAAATTCAACCAGGCCCTGCATCTTCTGCGCGAAGGAGCGGATGACCTGGGTGTTTTGCTGCTGAAAAAGGTGGTCGAGCTGAACCCGCACTTTGTCCGGGCCTGGCAGCTGCTGTGCCTTGTCTACATGAAAAAGACACAGTACGCGAAGTCGGAGAAGGCTATCAAAAAGGCGATGGCGCTGGATCGCACCAATACCGTTTCACTGCGTTACTACAATGAATTGAAAAGGATCGCCCATGCCAGAAAGAAAAAGCATCTGGAGGATCTGACGACAGACGATGACATGTCGCGCTACGACACGATCTCCGCAGACGACGTCATCATCCCGACCTACCATGGCGATGTACTGGGCGGATGGCGGACGGTCGTCAATCTTCTGGCCGGTATCGCGATCGGCCTGACCTGCTTTTATTTCCTGGTGCTGCCGACCAAGCTGAAGCAGATAACGGACGATTACAATAGCCAGCTGGTGGAGGCCAATCGGTCTGACAATTCACAGGAAGCTCAGGTGCGAGGACTGACTTCCCAGGTGGAGGAGCTGACCTCGAGGGTCGAGGAGCTGACCGGACAGGCCCAGTCCTCGGAGGCTTCGAAGAACGCTTTGACGACCGCGTATGCGACGCTTCTGCATGCCTTCAAGCTGCAGCTGGCGGGCGACTATGGCGGCTATCTGGATACCTTCAGCTCGATCGATGTGACGGGCGTCACGGATGAGAGCTTCCTTTCCGCATACGAGGCAATGAAGACCGATGTCACGACGAACGCAGCTCCGAAGCTTTTGCAGCTGGGGGTCGATGCGATCAATGCCGGCGACTATGCAACAGCGGTTACCAATCTGGAGCTGTGCGTCAAATATGAGCCGAATTCCCCCGATGGCTGGGTGAATCTGGGCATTGCCTACAAGAGACAGGGAGACTCGGCAAATGCGATCCGGTGTCTGACCGAGTGTATTGACCGATTCCCGGGTACCGGCCAGGCCGCGACAGCACAGGCGGAAAGAGGCTATTAAGGACAAGGCTTTTCACAAAAAATGGTTTACAAAAGAGGCGATTTGTCTGAGTTTTCTACGTTTTACGCTGAAAAAGTGACAAAAGTCTTTGCCGAGATTAATTATGCCTAATAATGTTGCTGAAAATCTTAAATTCTACTTTCCGTCTGGCCTCAAACGTGGTAAAATACTGTGATGATTAGGGATACTATTTCCTCGATGACTGTGAAGTAATTTCGGGAAAGACTTTATATAATAGGAACCCTTAGTATGGAAACGAATGGAGAAATGCATGAAGCAGGATTTTGCCGATGACGAGATTGAGATAGATCTCCTCGAACTTGCAAGGGAACTTCTGAACCGCTGGTACATCATTGCGATTGCGATGATCGTATGTGCGGTTATTGGTTTTTGCTACGCACGCTTTTTTACCACCCCGATGTACTCCTCGACCGCTACGATGTATGTCCTGAGTAAGAGTACATCCATCACATCCTATACCGATATCCAGATCGGCACGAGCCTGACCAAGGACTACGAGGAGGTTGTGAACAGCCGTCCGGTTCTCGAGAACGTAATCAAGAATCTCGATCTCGACCTCACCTATTCGCAGCTGAGCAGCATGGTCAGTGTCAATAATCCGACCAGCACCCGTATCCTGGAGATCAAGGTGACTGATACGGATGTCAATCGGGCCAAGCTCCTCGCCGATGAGATTGCGATTGTCTCTCAAAGCTTTATCTCGAGCAAGATGGATCAGGACAAGCCGAGCATTCTTTCCTACGGCTATACCGACGGAAAGGCAGTAAGCCACGGCTGGAAGTGGTACACGGCGGTAGCCGCCATGATCGGCTTTGTCGCGGCCTGCGCGCTGATCACTCTGATGTATCTGCTGAATGACCGTATCATGACACCTGAGGATCTGGAGAAGAAGGTCGGCATGAATGTCCTGGCTTCCCTGCCTCTGGAGAAGTAGTGACTTACATACCGGATGTACTTGTGAATTCGAATAATAAGGAAACGATAAAACTTATGGAGCAGTCGACAACCGAAAATAATAAAATTTCAATGGGCCGTGTCCTGATCAACGAGGGGAAAAAGCAGTCCTACGCCATGCGCGAGGGCCTTCGTACCCTGCGTACCAATCTTCAGTTCTGCGGCGACGATGTACAGACGATCCTGCTCACCAGCTGCATCCCGGACGAAGGAAAGAGCACGGTGACGGTCAATCTGGCGAGAGCCATGACCGAGGCGGGGAATCTGGTACTTGTCATTGACTCGGATATGCGTAAATCCGTCCTGATGAATCGTCTTCAGGCGAAGCCGGAGGCAGGCGGCCAGATCTATGGTCTGTCCCATTTCCTCTCCGGTCAGAAGGACTTTTCGGATGTTTTCTACAGCACCAATATTCCGGGACTTTACATGGTGTTCGCCGGACCTTCCGTCCCGAACCCGACCGAGCTTTTAGAGAAGCAGTATTTCGACGAGTTGATTGAGCTCAGCCGCCGGCATTTTGACTATATCATCATCGACTGCGCTCCGATCGGAGCCGCAATCGATGCAGCCGTTATCGCTAGACAGTGTGACGGTGCCGTTATCGTCGTAGCTCAGAATACGGCCTCCGCCAAGATGGTGGTCGAGACCAAAAAGCAGCTGGAGGCTTCCGGCGTCCGGATCCTCGGCGCGGTCCTGAATAAGGTCGACATGAAGAAGAGCAGCTACTACGGCCATTACTACGGTAAGTACTATGGCAAGTATTACGGCGATGGCGAGGACGATGACAAGAAGCACCGCCGTAAGAAGAAGGATGAATAATCGCGAACGAGGCAGAAAATCAAATATCGGGTGGATCCTCGGATCCATCGTACTCCTGGCGATCATCGGCGTACTCGTATGGATGGTTCTCTCCGGCGATGAGGAGCCTGCACCCACCCCGGCGGAAAGTGCCGTCGAGGAGCAGAATGCCGGCGGCAGGGACATCGGAGGCTCATCGGAGTACGTGGAAAAATGGCAGGAGGGTGTCATTACCTACAAGGGACAGGGATATCGGTACAATGACGATATCAAATCCTACCTTTTCATGGGTATCGATAAAGACGGCACTTTAGAGGAGTCCGAGGCGGAGAATTATATCGACGGCGGCCAGTCGGATGCGATGTTTCTGCTGGTGGTCGATAATGAGACAGAGCAGATCTCAATCATTGCGATCAATCGAAATACCATGGCGATGATTGATGTCTATGATCCGGATGGTGTTTACCTTGGGCGGCAGCGGCTGCAGATCTGCCTGCAGCATGGCTATGGCGACGGGCGGCGTGTCAGCTGCCAGTATGCTGCGGATGCCGTCTCGAGGCTTTTCAATAATATTCCGATCAGCGGATATCTGGCGATGAACATGGATGGCATGATCTCGCTGACCGATTCGATCGGGGGTATCGAGGTGACCGTGGAGGAGGACTTCACGAGCTCAAACGGAACCTATTCCTACAAAGCCGGTGAGACGGTAAAGCTGGATGGCCCTGCGGCTTATTCCTTCCTGAGGAGCCGCGACACGACGGTGTTTGACAGCGCGGGACAGCGTCTCGCCCGTCAGCAGCTGTACATCCAGTCCCTCATGCTGAAGCTGCAGAGCCTCATGAGCGGCAGCATCGGCACGGCGGCACGAGTTTTTAAGGCGATCGAGCCTTACACCGTGACCAGCCTTGACGTGGTCCAGCTCGCAGAGGATTTTTACACCTATTCCTTCTCCGCAGAGGAGGATATGTACTCCATCCCGGGTGAGATCACCAAGGGAGAGACCTTTGAGGAGTACATTATCGATGACACAGCCCTGTATGACCTGATCATCCAGCTGTTCTACGAGGCTGTGGAGTAAATCTGATATCCGGTCTCTGTATGGGAAACCGTGCGGAGATTTGATATAACCACATGACTAAAGAAAGGAGGAAACGCAATGAAACTGAGAAAACTGATTTCAGGAATCGTAGTCGGTGCTCTTATGGCAATCTCTCTGGGAACCATGGCACTGGCTGCGAAGAGCCCTGCAACCGACACGACCCCGAAGGATCCGACCCCGGCTGAGTATGCCGCTGGTGTCAGTGGTCCGGTCATCAAGCTCGATGGTGTTGAGGTATCCCTTCCGGCTACCTTTACTGCTCTGCCTGAGGCTACGATCGCAAGTGCTAAGTCTGCAGCTACACAGCTCGTAGGCGCTGGTGCTACCCTGCTTAAGGCATTCGAGTGCACTCCGGATCCGAAGTTTGGCACGGATTATAAAGAGTCCATCACGGTTCGCTTTGACTGCGCAGCAGTTAAGGCTGGGGCTGACATCACTGTCCTTCATCAGAAGGCTGATGGCTCCTGGGAGGCGATTAAGCCGGATTCCATCGAGGATGGTAAGCTGATCGCTACTTTCCCGTCCCTTTCCCCTGTAGCTTTCGCTGTCAAGGGAACGTCTGACAAGACTGGCACGACCGCTCCGGTTCTGCCGATCGTTGGTGCTCTCTGCATCGTTGGACTTGCGTTTTGCGCAACGAAGAGATTTGCATAAGACCTTCAAGGGATTAAGCTGACAGCCGGGCGGAAGTCCGGCTGTCGGTGTCTTATCAGGAATAAACGATTTCTCCGCGGAATATTCTGTCAGGAGAAAGTTAATATATCAGGAGAAATAATGAGTCGGAATAAAAAGGATAACGGATCCTCGAAAAGCGGGTTTAACATCTTCAAAGTGGTCTTTTTTGCCCTTCTGGCCGTGCTGCTCTGCGTGGCCGGCATCATGATACGTGATTATCTCATTCGCAAGAGAGCGGAGGACCGTTTCCGCGATCTGCAGAATCAGGCAACCGTCGAGGCGGCTACAAAGGGGTCAGACCCTTCGGAAACGGGAAAGTCCGGAACCCAGCCGGTAAAGGGCGGGATGGAAGGCCTGATCGCAGACGGAACA
>CAMOGO010000100.1 GCA_946614075.1 uncultured Lachnospiraceae bacterium
CCCTGATAAATATGATTGTCGATCATTGCGGCGAGCAGGTTATTCGCCGCGCCGATCGCGTGGAAATCACCGGTAAAGTGAAGGTTGATGTCCTCCATCGGGACAACCTGGGAATAGCCGCCGCCGGCAGCTCCGCCCTTTACGCCGAAAACCGGGCCCAGGGAGGGCTCTCTCAGTGCGACGATGGTCTTTTTGCCAAGCATGGTCAGGCCATCTGCCAGACCGATCGTGGTCGTGGTCTTTCCCTCGCCTGCCGGAGTCGGGTTGATGGCAGTCACAAGGATGAGCTTTCCATCCTCTGCCTTGCTCTCGGTGAGGCATTTCAGGTCGATTTTTGCTTTGTTGCGGCCATAAGGCTCTACGTACTCTTCCGGAATTCCGGCGATCTGTGCGATCTCCTGGATGGGTAAGGTCTTCGCGCTCTGTGCGATCTCAATATCGGTCATCATGTCGCATTTTCCTCCTTCACGGGAAATGATTGATGTAAAAAAGGGCAGTATACGAAAACGCATACTGCCCAGACGGTCGGCTTCCTATTCCGTCGTCCACACTGTGGTAACCCACAATTATCCGTCAGCGGACGACAGTTGCGGCATTAAACTACCATCTGCCGCGGGAATTGTCAATATAAAAGTCATAAAAACGGAAAATTTATCCCTGATTTTCCGGTGCGATCACCTCGGCGTCCTCTGGGGAGACCCGCTCGATCACGCTGTCTGCATCGGCTGCGTTTTGTACTGTCTCCTCTTCTTCCGTTTCAGAAGCCGATGCGCTCATGCTGCCGTCGCTAAACCCACTCATGATCTGATCCTTCATCCCGATCAGGCGGCTCCAGGGACTGGGGGTATTTTTACGCTCGATCCTGGCCTGCTCCTTCTCGTAGGCCTTGATCCTCCCCTGCTTTGCCTCGATCTCGAAAGCGCTCCGCGTCTCGCGGGACTGCAGGATATATTTCCGGTACTTCTCGTAATTCCGGAAGGTCGCATATTTCCCCTCCTGCACGAGGAAGCACCGCTCGCCCCGGCACATCTCAAACTGGTTCGCCGAGACCACCAGGTAGACATCCTGCGCCTCAGGCTTGTGTGCGAGAATCGAGTCGAAAAGGCCGCTCTTCAGCATGGAGATGCTGTCGATGCTGAACCCGCTGTCCGATGCGTCGATCAGGATCCAGATCTCCTTGTCGTCACGATGCTTCTCATGGACGAAAACGCCCAGCTCGCCGGCGAGCTGACCCAGATTCAGCTCCACGCTCTCCCGATAAGCATCGACAACCGACGAAGGCACAGTCCCTACCATTCCAAATTTGTCCGTAAACTCCATCCGGCGCTCCGAGCCGGAGATATTATCATAGTAAAGATACGGGATCCCCCGCTCCGCCACATCATCCCGGATGATCTGCAGCAGTGTGCTCTTTCCCGAGCCATTGCACCCGACCAGCACCGTCAGGCCCGGCTTTAACGTGATATGACTCTTCAGGAAAACCTGGGAATAATTATTGTACGGGTACTTTTTAATGGAAAAACGTCTCATCGTACCATTCCTCCTTTAAATGAAAAGTGGATTTTTCCGCCTGGCCATGCTATAGTATTCTCAATATTGATCAATCAAAACGGAGGCTCCTCATGAACAACAAAGTACAGCTTTTAAAAGCACTGAAATTCCTTGGGCTCGCCATTCTGATCCTTGGCCTTTCCTTCCTCACGGCAAACCCGAGATATGCCATTGTCATGTGCATCGGCGGCCTCGCGATTTTCGTCATCTTCCAGGCCCTGGAGAAAAAATTCCGCCAGTAGCAAAACGCAACACTTCCAGCAAAACAAATGGTGCAATAACTTCTGTATATACCTAGAGCTCCGAAATCATTTTCGGAGCTCTTAAAAAACGGGTTAAAACACGTCTCTATTCTCCGCTTCCACAGCCGCTGCCTTCGCAGCCTCTGCCTTCTCACGCTCTGCCTCAATCAGGGCCAGCTCTCTGCGGTCGATCGCGTTGATCCGCAGGGTAACCGCGATGCCCACAACCGCCATGGCGATGATCAGGATGCAGCTGATGCGGTAAGACCCGGTCAGATCAAACAGCGCGCCTGCGATCGTGCTTCCGAAGGACGCGAAAATCAGGTTGGTATTGACAACCGAAAAGTTGAGCGGATAATGCTTCATGCCATAACGTGTGCTGATCTGGGCCGAGTTGATCGGCGGGACTCCGCCGTAGGAAAGGCCGCAGAGGATGAAGCCGATGATGATAAGCTGCAGGTTCTTCGTCGAAAGCGCCAGAACCAGGACAGCGCCAGTCGCGATGTAGAGAAGGTTGTTCAGCATCATGACGACCTTCCGTCCGAACATGTCAAACGTCTGTCCGAAGATGACACGGCCGATACCATTGAAAATCGAGATCAGTCCGACGATCGTGGCAACCGTGCCGCCGGAAACTTGAGCGCCTGTCTCGCTTACCATGCTGGACGCCTGGGAAACGACCATCAGTCCTGCCGCGCTGAGCAGGATCGCCCAGAGATAGAAGAACCAGAAATCCTGCCGGCGCACCATCTGGAAGGTGGACACATCCTGCGTCAGCGGGTTTGCTTTCTTTTTGCCGGCCTTCTTAGGAGCCGGTGCATCCCAGTCCTCGGTGGGCTTGCGTACAAAGAAGCCGCAGACCGCCAGCACACCGGCCGTAATGACGCCAAGCACCACAAAGGTCAGACGCCATGCGCCGATGGTCTCAGGCGTCACCGCCTGATAGACCTTGCCGATCAGGAAGCTGGAGAATCCGAAGCCCATGAGCAGCACACCGGATACCAGGCCCTGCTTGTCCGGGAACCATTTGCCGACCGTGCTCATGATCGCATTGTAGGAGATACCGGCGGCCAGGCCGCAGATCACACCAAAGCCCATGTAAAGAGTCGGCAGGGACTGCGTCCTGGAGGTCAGGATCATGCCCGCTGCAAAAAGGGCCGCCGACAGCCAGATCGACAGTCTGGCCGTGATGATCGGAGTGATGATGCCGCCGATCATGCCGCCCAGGCAAAAGCAGATCATAACGATCGTAAAGGTCATGGAAAGCTGTGCCTTACTCCAGTCGGTAAACTCCGCCGCGATCGGCCCGGACATGACACTCCATGCATAGACCATGCCGGCAAACAGCAGGATCAATACTCCCATCCCTACATAAAACCATCGATTTCGTTTCATGATTTTCCTCCAGAAATTCTTCTTACTGTTTCTTTTTACAGCTTTATCTGTTTCCGTTTCTCATAGACTCCCTGCTGCCAGGCATCAAGAGTCTCCTGATTCAACTCACAAAGCGTCATATAGCGTTTCAGATCCAGGGACCTCGCAAACCCGCAGGAAGGGCAATTCCCCTCACCGGAGAAATCCCTGCCGCACACCGGGCATCCACCCTCTGATGGAGTGAAGACAAAAGGTCTTTCCGGATGATCCGGCTGATGCCTTAAGCTTCCTGCTGCGACAGAGCCATCTGCGAAGGTCAGCGTTCCTCTGAGATACCGCTGTGTCATCTTGTGTACCGTCCCCTGCCAGACCAGATCATAAGTCTCCTCGCCAGCCTGCCCCCGGAATACGTTCCCCGATGGAAACCGATACACGACATCTCCCTCCGGCTCCATCTCCAGGCTTCCTTTCATGCAGCCTTCAAAATGGGTGCCATCCGGATACTCAATCGTCCCGGTAAACTCATCGCCAATGGAAAAATTGCCGCTCCATCTGCTGCCGTCTGCCCGGTGCCAGACGCCCTTGCCTTTTCTCATTCCGGCCAGGAGCTCCCCCTCGTAGACATTCCCGTTCCGGTAGCGTACCAGACCGTATCCGGTAATCACTCCATTCGTGAATTCTCCTTCATAAGAGAGCACATTTCCGTCTAAAAAAGCAGCACCCGAGCTCTGTCTCCATTCCTCGGAACGGATCTGATCCTCATTCAGATAATTATCCCGGAACATAAGATAGCATTCCCAGGCCCTAGTTTCCGAATTCTTCTCCGGGGCGGTCTTTGTCTCCAGGCAGAGCTTCCCCTTTCCGTGAGCCTCACCATCATGGAATTCCCCCTCGTAAAGGATCTCCTCCTCCCCGGAGTCACAATGATTTTCCTTCAGGAAGCCTCTGCCTAATGTGATCTTGCCCGTTCCTTCCAGAACTCCTGCCTGATAGGTTCCCTCCTCGATCCGGTAAATCCGGTCTGCCAAAGGGATATCGTCCGAATCCTCACAGCCGGAAAAATCACCGTAGATGATCCTGCCCTTACCCTGTGGAAGATGATCCTTGATCTCTCCATAATAGCGGCCGACAAGACGTCCGCTTTCATCCCGGAGGCTTAGGGTCCTAGGCTTTTCTGTTTTCCTGCCAAATCCAAATAATCCCATGAAATCTCCCGCTCATGCTGCGCTGCATCCTTGTGCCGGATACTTACGCTGGATCTTTTTCGTTAAATCCTTATGTATTACCTGCTTATTATACCATCGCTGAAAGTGACGGACAACAGGATTTCTCTTCATCTTCCGCAAGCATCCTCTGCCAGCATCATTTGCCGACATCATTCGCCTGCATCATTTGCCGGCGTCTTTCACAAGTCATCGGTCCATCCAGGCATCATACCAGGAAAGGCAGGCCCTGGTCCAGGCATCCCGGGCAGTTTCCTCCTTGCCGGTTCCCCAGTACGCGGGATCCCAGAAGGTCTCCTCCATCGTATCCGCAGCCTGCTCCAGCACCTCCGAAAGCCTGTCAAGCTCCCACTCGGTCCCCAGCACCTCCTCGGACACCAGGCGCTCATGACGCTCTTTTTTAGGCACAGCCTCAAACTCCGCCAGAAGTCTGGCATTTTCCCGGAGGACCTGATCGGTGACCTTCTCCCCGGGCACTGCACCTGCGGTAAAGTGGCGGTAATGCTCGTAGTCCATGGGATAAAGGATAGCCTGACCATCGCCTACGACCAGGATCTGATCCGCAACCTCCTTCAGGAAATAGCGGTCGTGTGTGACAAAGACCAAGGTCCCCTGATAATCCTTCAAGGCCTGCTCCAGGCGCTCTCTGGCAGGAATATCCATGTGGTTGGTCGGCTCATCCAGGATCAGGAAATTCGGGGCACTTTTCAGAAGCTCCGCCAGCCGCAGACGCCCCCATTCCCCGTGGGATAAGGTGCTTGTCTGCTTCGCAGCGTCCTTTCCGGCAAACAAGAACCGGGCCAGCTCCTGTCTGGCTTCCTTATCCGTCAGCGCCGGAAACTGCGTACGGTAGTGCTCCAGGACGGACACACCGCGTTCTTGACTTGCCCCGTCGGCTCCAGACTTCGCTATATCCGATTCCGTCTTCTCTGTACCCGCTCCTGTATCATTCTGCCTCGATACTCTCCGCTCATCCTCCTGGGAAAAATATCCGATGGACACACGGTTTCCCAAGAGCTGCTTTCCGGAAAGCGGCTCGAGCTTTTCCGCCATGACACGGACAAGCGTCGTTTTCCCACTCCCGTTCACGCCGATCACACCGATCTTAGCCCCCCGCCGGATCCGGAGGCTGCAGGGCAGGACCGGGGCTTCCTTCCGGTAGCCG
>CAMOGO010000101.1 GCA_946614075.1 uncultured Lachnospiraceae bacterium
AAGATCATGGTTCCCGTGGGCAAGGGCGGCACGGTGGAAACCATCGCTGAGGGCGACTACACGGTGCTGGATACCGTGGCGACCCTGAAGAATGACAAGGGCGAGACGGAAGAGCTGACCATGATGCAGAAATGGCCCGTCCGTATCGGCCGTCCCTACAAGAGAAAATACGCTCCGACCCAGCCTCTGGCCTCCGGTCAGCGTATCATCGACACCCTGTTCCCCGTGGCGAAGGGCGGCACCGCTGCCGTACCCGGACCCTTCGGTTCCGGCAAGACCGTGGTTCAGCACGCGCTGGCCAAGTTCGCTGACGTGGACATCGTGGTTTACATCGGCTGCGGCGAGCGCGGAAACGAGATGACCGACGTTCTCCGGGAGTTCCCCGAACTGGTTGACCCCCGGACCGGCGAGACGCTGATGAAGCGTACTGTTCTGATCGCCAACACCTCCGATATGCCCGTGGCGGCCCGTGAGGCTTCCATTTACACCGGTATCACCATCGCGGAGTACTTCCGTGACATGGGATACGATGTTGCCGTTATCGCTGACTCCACCTCCCGCTGGGCCGAGGCTCTGCGTGAGATGTCCGGACGTCTGGAGGAGATGCCCGGTGAGGAAGGCTACCCGGCATACCTGTCGTCCCGTCTGGCACAGTTCTATGAGCGTGCAGGATGGGTTTCGACCCTTTGCTCCGAGGAGGACCGCCGTGGTTCCCTGACCGCTGTCGGTGCTGTATCGCCGCCCGGCGGTGACCTTTCCGAGCCGGTTTCCCAGGCGACCATGCGTATCGTCAAGGTATTCTGGTCTCTGGATTCCTCCCTCGCATACCGCCGTCACTTCCCGGCAATCAACTGGCTGAATTCCTACTCGCTGTATCTTAACGCCCTGAAGCCTTACTACGATGAGACCCTCGGCGAGAGCTTCTTCAAGAACCGTGAGAAGGCCATGGCTATCCTTCAGGAGGAGGCCAGCCTGAACGAGATCGTACAGCTCGTCGGTAAGGACTCCCTGTCCCCGTCCGATCAGCTGACCTTAGAGACAGCCAAGATTATCCGTGAGGACTATCTGCAGCAGAATGCATTCGTCGATATCGACAGCTATTCTTCCTATGACCGTCAGGCGAAGATGATGGATCTCGTCCTGAAGTATGATGCACTTTGCCGTGAGGCCATCGCAAAGGGAGTCTCCACAGAGGATCTGTTCGGCATCGAGGCCCGCGTCGGTATCGGCCGTGCCAAGGGCGTATCTCCGGATGACTACGTCGAGAACTACAAGAAGATCGAAGCCGACATGGAGATGCAGATCGGTGCCCTGATTGAGAAAGGAGGACTTGAATAAACATGATTCGAGAATACCGTACAATCCAGGAAATTTCAGGACCTCTGATGGTTGTCAAGCAGGTCGAGGGTGTTACCTACGATGAGCTGGCCGAGATCGAGCTTTCCGACGGCACGACCCGCCGCTGCAAGGTCCTCGAGGTCAATGGCGACAGCGCTGTCGTACAGCTGTTTGAGAGTTCCTCCGGTATCAACCTGGCTCAGTCCAAGGTCCGCTTCCTTGGCCACCCGTTGGAGCTCGGCGTTTCCACCGATATGCTCGGCCGTGTCTTTAACGGCATGGGCGTCCCGATCGATGATGGTCCCGAGATCCTCGCCGAGGAGCACAAGGATATCAACGGTCTGGCCATGAACCCGGCTGCCCGTGACTACCCGAATGAGTTTATCCAGACCGGTATCTCCACGATCGACGGTCTGAACACCCTGGTCCGTGGACAGAAGCTGCCGATTTTCTCCGGCTCCGGTCTGCCGCACGCAAACCTGGCAGCCCAGATTGCCCGTCAGGCAAAGGTTCTGGACGGTGCTTCGAACTTCGCCGTCGTTTTCGCCGCCATCGGTATCACCTTCGAGGAGGCTGATTTCTTCGTACAGGAGTTCCGTCGCACCGGCGCTCTGGACCGTACCGTCCTGTTCACCAACCTGGCAAATGACCCCGCCGTCGAGCGTATCGCTACTCCTCGTATGGCACTGACCGCTGCCGAGTACCTGGCATTTGAGAAGGACATGCACGTCCTGGTCATCCTGACCGATATCACGAACTATGCCGAGGCTCTGCGTGAGGTCTCCGCAGCTAAGAAAGAGGTCCCGGGCCGCCGTGGCTATCCTGGCTACCTGTATACCGACCTTGCTACGATGTATGAGCGCGCCGGCCGCCGTCTTGGCCAGAAGGGTTCCATCACCATGATCCCGATCCTGACCATGCCTGAGGACGACAAGACTCACCCGATCCCCGACCTGACCGGATACATCACCGAGGGCCAGATTATCCTGTCCCGTGAGCTGTACCGCAAGGGTATCAACCCGCCGGTCGACGTTCTGCCGTCCCTGTCCCGTCTGAAGGATAAAGGTATCGGTACCGGAAAGACCCGTGAGGATCACGCAGGTGTCCTGAACCAGCTGTTTGCCGCATATGCAACCGGTAAGGAGGCAAAGGAGCTGATGTCCATCCTGGGCGAGGCTGCTCTGTCCCAGACCGACCTCCTGTATGCGAAGTTTGCCGATGAGTTCGAGAAGAAGTACGTCAACCAGGGTTACGATGAGAACCGCTCCATCGAGGAGACTCTGAAGATTGGCTGGGAGCTTCTGGGCATCCTGCCTAAGACCGAGCTCAAGAGAATCAAAGAGGAGTATATCGAGAAGTACTACCCGAATAAGGATTAAGGGGGTGCGAAGAGGATGCCTTCAACAAATGTAAGCGCAACCCGTATGGAGCTGACCCGCCTGAAGACGCGTCTGCGTACTGCGACTCGCGGCCACAAGCTCCTGAAGGATAAACGGGATGAGCTGATGAAGCAGTTCCTGGACGTTGTCCGGGAAAACCGTGCTCTGCGCGCCAGGGTGGAGGAGTCACTCATGCGTGCCCACGGTTCCTTTACCGTGGCGAGTGCTCTCATGTCCCCCGAGATGGTGGAGCAGGCTCTCCTGTATCCCAAGCAGAGTGTCCAGCTGGATATGACCTACAAAAACATCATGAGCGTCAATGTACCGATCTACGAGTTCAAGACCAAAACGTCGGACGCCGGGGATGTCTATCCCTATGGCTTCGCGATGACGTCCTGCGAGCTGGATGGAGCGGTCGATGCTCTTTCCGGGGTCTTCCAGGACATGCTGCGGCTGGCCCAGATCGAGAAAACCTCTCAGCTTCTGGCGGAGGAGATCGAGAAGACCAGACGTCGTGTCAACGCTCTGGAGTACGTTATGATTCCTGATATGCAGGAAAAGATCAAGTATATTTCCATGAAGCTTGAGGAGAATGATCGGAATACGACCATCCGCCTCATGAAGGTCAAGGATATGCTTCTGGCCGAGGCCATCGAGGAGCGTCAGGCGGAGACTGCCGCCGCTCTCGCGAAAGCAAAAGCCAGCGGCACCTGATAAAAGAAGCTAAAAAGCCCCCTGCGGAGTTTTCCGCGGGGGGCTTTGCGTTAGGCTAAGATGTTCCGCTCGATGACGGCGGTAGGCGCGAGGACCTTGAGGTAGGAAATCATGAGGTCCTGATTCGCCCGGATATAGTCCGGATCCATGCCGTCCGTCGCAAAAAACAGATAGACGATATGCGTCGTATCCTCGTGGATGCAGGTCCGGTCATCGGCACCGGCGATCATACTCAGGATGATCGCGTCATCGTCCTTGGCGCTGACATCACCCGGATAGATGTGGACATCACGGCCGCCCATGCCACTGTAGGGGATTTTCTCCTCGGAGCGGAAGAGCACGACGTCGCCGTGGATCTGGTCGACATCATGGGTGCCCATGAGGGCCTGGGTGCGGAGCTCTGTCAGGAAGCAGACCTCGTTGATCGGATTGCCGGTCGGGAAGGGACGGCCTTTCAGGAGGTAGGACTCGAGCTGCATCATGACCGGGTAGGATTTCTTGAACTTCTTGAAATACCGGTAAAAGGGATTATCGTCGAAGAGCGCGTGGCGGTCATATCCCTCCCGCAGGGCGTCGACTTTGGCGAGCTCTGTTTTTTTCAGCTCTTCAAAGGCTTCGAGATCCCACTCATCGGCCGGGGGATAAGCCACATCAATATATCCGTAGGGGATTGAGGTCCCGTCGAAGGAAGCATCTTTCTTAAATACAACCATATCTGTCTGTTCCTTTCCGTCTGTTTTTGCTGAATGACTGCGGATCGTGCAGTCTTAAGTGAAATAGTAAGCTTTCTTTAATATGGTGTCAAGAAAATATTTGGGGTGGCGCAGGTCTTACACAATGGACTTTACGACTCCCGGGGCAATGCCATATAATACAGGCAAGAAAAAAGGAGTATGGTCAGAATGGAAGCAAAAAAAGGACAAAAAGAAAGAGGAGCGATGCCGGATGCCTGCCCCTATGCCGCCCGGTGCGGAGGATGCGACTATCAGGGTATCCCATACGAAGAGCAGCTGGCGATCAAGCAGCGGGAGATGGAGACGCTATTAAAAGGACTTGCTCCGGTACGCCCGATCACCGGCATGGAGAACCCGACCCATTACCGTTGCAAGGTTCACGCGGTTCTTTCGCGTACCCGCAAAGGCGAGGTCGTCACAGGTGTGTACGAGGCAGGAAGTCACCGGGTCGTGCCGATCAAAGGATGCCGGATCGAAAACCGTAAGGCAGACCGCATCATTACGACCCTTCGCCGACTGATCCCGGAATTCCGCTATCGGATCTACGACGAGGACGCTGGCACCGGACTGCTGCGGCATATCCTGATCCGGGTCGGCGGTGTGACCGGACAGATTCTCGTCGTCCTGGTAGCCGCCTCCCCGATCCTCCCCAATAAAAACGCTTTTGTGAGAGCCCTTTTGGCAGAGCATCCGGAGATCACCTCGATAGTCCTGAATGTCAACGACCGCCAGACCAATATGGTCCTCGGGAAAAGAGATATCGTCCTTTATGGGACCGGCACGATCGAAGACCGCCTGTGCGGCATGACCTTCCGCATCTCCCCGCAGTCCTTCTACCAGGTCAATCCGCCTCAGGCGGAGCGCCTGTACAATAAGGCAATGGAGCTCGCTCACCTGACCGGAAAAGAGCGTGTGATCGATGCTTACTGCGGCACGGGCACCATCGGCCTCATCGCCTCCCGTCACGCCGCGGAGGTGATCGGTGTGGAGCTGAACGCGGACGCTGTGAAGGACGCGAATGCCAACGCACGCCGCAACCAGGTGACCAATGCCCGATTCCTGTGCGCAGACGCGACACGATTCCTGGTGCAGATGGCGGAAGAAGGGGAGCATGCTGACGTGGTTTTTCTCGACCCTCCCCGCTCCGGGAGCACCCCGGAGTTTCTCAGCGCCGCAGCAAAACTCGCCCCCTCGCGGATCGTCTACATATCCTGCGGCCCGGACACTCTCGCACGAGATCTGAAACTTCTGCGGGAGCTCGGATATAAAGCAGAAGAAGCCTGGCCATATGATTTATTCGGATGGACGAAACACATCGAGACGGTCTGTCTACTAACACATTCTTGAGCTTAGGGGGCTGAAAAAG
>CAMOGO010000102.1 GCA_946614075.1 uncultured Lachnospiraceae bacterium
AGCTGAGGTACGGGCTGGAACCTCGGATGCCTTCGCAGCATCCGAGACCGAGGCCTTCGCAGTCCCCGGGGCCTGGGCCTTCGCAGTCCCAGTCGTACCCTCCGCTGTCTTGCCTCCATCCTGTCCAACGTGATCCGGGACTAGGAACCATGCTGCGACAGCCAGCAGGACCGACAGCACGCCAGTGCTGATCAGGGCATTCTGCCAGCCGATGGCATCGGAGAGAAACTTCAGAGGCGCTGTCGCAAGGACACAGCCAAACTGGCACAGGAAGCAAGTGATGGCAGTCAGGATCGCATAGTGTGAGTCGCCGAAATGACGGCGGGTCACGGTCAGGGCAGGCACGAAAGCCAGCGCCGTGCAAAGACCGGTCATCACACGAGAGCCAATCAGACCTGTATAGCCGCCGGCCAGCGCAAACCAGAAGACACTGACCGCGGTCAGGAGGCTGGAGAGAGCGAGCAGCTTCTTCGCCGAGATCCGGTCAGCCAGGATCCCGCAGGGCAGCTGCATCAGGCCGTAAGCGTAGAATATGGCAGATCCCATCGCACCCAGCTGCACAGCCGTCAGCGAAAAATCCGCCACGAGATAATCACCGAGAACACCCATGGTCACTCGGTGGAAATTGCTGAAAAGATTGATACAGCCCAGAACCAGGATCAAAAGGATATCCCGGACAGAGAATGAGATAGGTTCATCCGCGTTCATCACAAACCCCCTGAAATCATGAAAGCATATGGATTGCTCCATTGCTTTCAAAAAAATCCCGTGCAAAAGGTTTTCTGCACGGGATATGTTATATCATAAAGGAAGATGGGAAGCAAGAGCCGCCAGCGAACCGCTAATAAGCCTCCGAAAAGACCGGATCGGAACCGTGGCATGGGCCTGTCACGCCCTAGATCAGATACTCATACAGCAGGAAATTCTTCCAGCCGGTGTCTTCATAGAACATCGGCAGCGTCCCTACATAACGGAAACCCATCCCGGGATAAAGCCTTTCCGCTGGGAGATTCCCCTCGAGCACATCCAGCCGGAGGGCCTTCATTCCGGCCTCAGAAGCGATCCGGATCGCCTCACGCACGAGCTCCTTGGCAAAGCCCTGCCGGGCAAAATCCGGGTGGACGCCCAGTGCATGGATCACCAGGATATCAGCATCCTCCGCCTCCGTCTGCCACGGGAACTTACGGTAGCTTTCATTGCACTCATGATTCAGGATCATTGCTGCCACGATTCTGTCGCTACTGAAGGCAATTTAAAGATGAACTTATAGGGAACAATTTAAAATGAATTTATAGGTGCCAATTTAGAAAACAAGTGGTATGATTCACAACGAGACATGAATAAAACTTTCACGAGAGAATTTGGGATCAATTTGGAGCAATGGAGGAACAAACAGGATGACTGGAAAGATGAAACGTGTATCAGGATGGCTTCTGATAATGGCACTTGCCTTTGCGTTGGCCGGCTGCGGCAACCCGCAGGCAGCCTCGGATCAGAAATCCGAGAATAGCGCTGTTACGAACGCAGCGGACTCTAACGCAAACGGGAAGGGATCGGCAGAAAATGCCGCATCGGAAAACGGCGCAGCAGAAAATCAGGCAGAGAACCAGGTGGAGAATCCGGCAGAGGAGAACCGGCAGATTGTAGCGCTGTCACAGGCGCAGGCCGGGGATGTTGTCGTATTCGGCGCTTACGAACAGGACCGCGATTTTGCAAACGGCCAGGAGCCGATCGAATGGCTGGTTCTGAATCGCGACGGAGATACGATGCTGCTGGTGAGCAGAAAGACTTTGGACTCGCAGCCCTATGATCGGGAGGGCTCGAATTTCAGTTGGGAAGACTGCACGCTGCGGACCTGGCTGAACGAAGACTTTTACCAGACCGCGTTTTTACCGGAGGAGCAGAGCGCCATCCTCTTGTCGGATGTTCCCGCGGATCCGAACCCCGAGGAGGATACCGATCCCGGTAATGCAACGCAGGACAGGATCTTCCTCCTGAGCATTGCGGAAACGGAACAATACCTTCCTTCCGAAGAGGACCGGAAATGCGTGCCTTCCGAGTATGCCACAGGCATGGGGGTATTCGCGTCGTATGAAAACTTCAGCACCTGGTGGTTCCGGACGCCCGGGAATGGGACGAACTATGCAGCCTTCTATGAATTTGACCACGTGAATTACGATGGAAAACTGGGCGATCATGACGATTTCGGCGTGCGGCCTGCGCTGCGGGTGGACGCAGCCGCGCTGGAAAGCGCACTGCAGACGGCAGGCATTGACGCTGCGCAGCAGCGGACTCCGAAAGAGCCGGAAAGAAGCATCGATCTTACGGCCCTCAGCGCAGCAGAAGTCGGCTCTACCGTGATGTTTGGGGCCTATGAGCAGGACAATAACCTGGAAAATGGAAGCGAGCCGATCGAGTGGATCGTGCTGGATCAAGACGGATCCAAGCTCCTTCTTCTGTCCAGATACAGTCTGGACAACCGCGCGTTTCAAGGCATGTCCGCTGATGCGGTCTGGTCGTCAAGCACCTTAAGAGGATGGCTGAACAACGATTTTTATCGGAGGGCATTCACTCTGGGAGAACGGGCACTGATACAAACAACCTCTGTGACCGCCGACACCAACCCCCAGTATGGGGACGTCAATCCAGGCGAGGACACCGAGGATCAGGTGTTCTTGCTCAGTATTCCGGAAGCGGAAAAATATATTCCGCTGCTTTCAGACCCGATCTGCTATACCACGGCTTATGCCGCTTCCCAGGCAGAAAGTGCAGGTGTTTTCACGAATACGGCTGCTTTGCCATGGTGGCTGCGCACACCGGGAATGAACGGAAACAACATATCCTATGTAAAGGGATACGACGGGAGCATCGATTATGACGGAGGCGCACCATTAAGTCATAATGAGGTCGTGCGCCCCGCGATCTGGATCGATATTGCAAACTGAGATGGGATAAAAACCTCTATGCGAGGCTTCGCCTCGTGACACTACGGATGAAAGAAAAAAAGGACTGACCGTATATCGCACGGCCAGTCCTTTTCACTATGCACACGGCTGCCCAAAGGTAAATGTTGCTTAAAAGCAACAGGCGACCGGCGCCACGAGCAGGAGTCGGGCAAGCCTCCTCCTACTCGACCTGTACTGCATACTCATACATGCTGAAATCGATCACATCCCGCGGAGGATAAACCATCGGCAGGGACCCGCACAGCACAAAGCCGCAGCCCTCGTACAAAGCACGGGCGGGCTTGTTCCACGGCAAGGCATCCAGGCGGATCGCAAGGTCCCCCTGTGCCTTGCAGTCGGCAATCATGGCCTGGATCACCTTACGCCCGATCCCCTGGTGCTGCAGCCGAGGATCGACTCCCAGAAGATGAATGACGGAAACCTTCTCCGGCGCGGCATCCACCTTCCACGGCACGGTCTCATAGCCCTCACCCTGGTTGTGATTGCAGATGCCGGCGCTGACGATATGGCCGTCACGCTCGGTGTCCACCGCGAGATAAAGAGTGTCGGCAGCGATGGCATCACGGATGGTGTCGATCGTCGGATAAATGCCAACCTCCCAGGTCGGGCGGAACTCGTTATTCCGCATGATTTCGATCAGATCTGCATAGAACGAGATGATCGCTGTCTCCTCACCGGCACATGCTTTACGTACGATTATCATGTTTTTACTTCCTTTCCTTAAGGCTCTTGGGCCTTCCCTTTTATTTCTTCCCAGACCATCCTAAGGCCTGACATCTGCATTTTTCTATGCCTTGTAACGCCAGGCATCTGCATTTTTCTATGCCTTGTAACGCCAGGTGCCTGCATTTTTCTAAGCCCTACAACGTCTGGCATCTGCATTTTTCTAAGCCCTGCTAAGGCCTGTGCTACTCCTTAGCAGCAGCCATTTCCTCGGCATATTCGGCGAAATCCTCAAACCTAAGATCCTCGCTCAGATATCCGTCCAGGAAGCCACCCAGATTATAGTACTCATCGATGATGCCGGTATAGGTGTAATCGTAGTACCTTGCCGAGTAGAAACGGAAAGGGCTGACTCTGTTTAAAGTCCATTCGCCGCCTGCTGTGAGAGTCATGGTATAGTCCACGCCTGTGTATTCCAGGCGCTCGGAATTCCCAAAGTAATTGGAAAGATGAGGAAATTCCACGACCCATGCGACATCGGTGAATAAATCCGCCGGCTCGTTGTTGATGTCAAGCGGCTCATCCTTGATCCGGGTAACGCTGGTGTTCATGACATAGATGACCGGGTCCCCGTTGATCAGCTCATCTGCTTCGTACTGAGCGAGGATCTCCTGCTTAAACACCTCGTATGCTTTGAGCGCGATCCATTCCGGAGAGTCTTCCTCAAAAAGAGCCAGGATTTCATCGAAGCCCGCCTCATCGCTGCCCGTCTCGGCGCCAGCTTCGCCGCCGGCCACACTGTCAGTCTTGCCACCGTTCTCGCTGTCAGCCTCGCTGTCGGCTTCGCCGCCGGCCTCGCTGGGCAGGTCCGCGATGTTCCAGGCACTGTTTCCGGAAGTGGCCTCAGCAGCCTCCTCGGTTTCCATGGCATCTTCGGTTTCCATGGCCTTCTCGGCCTTCGTGGCCTCTGCCGATGCATTTTCCTTGGCTGCATCATCCTCCATGGTTTCCTCGATATCCACGGCTTCCTCGGCCTCCCAATCGCTGGCTTCCGCCGTGGTTTCTGTCCCGTAGGCTGACTTCTGCGGTGAGCCACTGTCGCCTTCCTTCGTCTTGGCCGCAGCCAGCAGGGAAAAAGCAGAGACGAGCAGCACAGTGGCCAGCAGCAACGCGAATTTCTGTTTCATTTTTCTCATGGACAATCCATTTCTCCTTTCTATTTTCCCCCGCCCAGCGCAGGTTCCTGATGCTAGTCAGTCAGGCCATCGAAGCCCCCTTAAGAGCTAGCCAGTCAGGCCATCAAAGCTCCCTCGAAGCTCCATCAAAGCCCCCTCAGAGCCCCCTCAGAGTTTCCTCAAAGCCATTCAGTTCATTTTTACTCAAATTCCCTTGCGACGTCTTTCAGCAGGTCGCGGATGGGGAGGTGCTGCGGGCAGACATTCTCGCACTGGCCGCACTTGATGCAGTCGGAAGCCTTGCCGTTATTCACCGTCAGGACCGTGCTGTAGTACATATTCTGGTTCCAGTCCTTCTTGATTTTCCGCTGGTTGTAGACCGCGAACAGATCGGGGATGACGATGTTCTTCGGGCAGCCCTCCACGCAGTAGCGGCAGGCGGTGCACTGGACGAGGTGCTTGGACTGGAAGATTTGGCGGACCTTGTCGATCGTCGCGAGCTCCTCCTCGTCAAGACGCTTGAAATCCTTCATAAAGCCTGCATTGTCCTGCATCTGCGCGAAGCTCGACATGCCGGACAGGACCATGGCCATGTTGTCAAAGCCCGCGGCGAAACGAATGGCGTAGCTCGCCGGGCTCTTGGCCGGGTCGAGGATCTCGAGGGCCTCCTTGGGCAGGTTGACCAGGTGGCCGCCTTTCACCGGCTCCATGACGATGACCGGCTT
>CAMOGO010000103.1 GCA_946614075.1 uncultured Lachnospiraceae bacterium
CCTGATAGCCGCAGTCTGCCGCTTGCTTCGCGTAATACTTGACGATCCCGGCGTTTGCCTCGTACTGCGCCATGCGGACATCTTTCACGCCGGACCCTACCTCAGGTACGGCCTTGGCCACGCAGAATACAAACACATCGCAGTCAAAAAGCTCCTCCGGCTTCAGGATCTTCACCACCGGAGGCTGCGCCTCGGCAAAGGGCTCCAGGATCTGGTTTCCCTCGTGCTCCCATCTGGCGCACTGGGCTTCCGACAGATCGTAGATGCCAATCTCGGAAAGGCTTGCGGCACCCATCAGGCGCAGGCCGATCAGCATCGTGGAGCCGACGCTCCCAAGCCCGGCGATGTGCAGCCTCTTTCTCTCCCCTCCCCGGACGAGCCAGGGGGTGGCGTAGGCTTCCGGCTGCAAAGCCGCATTCTTTTTTCCAAGATCCAGTATCGTATATGCCATAATCAGTCTCCTTGTGAATTCAGATAACGAAACGGCAGCGCTGCTCTGCGATTTTCGGACAAAGCAGCGCTGTTTATGCGATTGTTTTACATCATATTTCTCATGCGTGCAAGCCAGTTTTTGCAAAACTCGATGACGGCGGACGGAGCCTGTTCCGAGCCTCGTATGCCGGCACCGGCATAGTCCGGGTAGCGCGGCTGCGCCAGGACATCGCCCAGCTGGCCGATGGTCAGCTTGCGTCCATAGCGGCGCCGGTACTCCGCCTCCAGCGTCTCCCAGATCACGCCTGCATTTTCCAGGCAGACCTCGGACAGATGATAGTAATCGCTCATGGCTACGCCGGGCAGATTATCCGACATCCGGAAGGGAAGGATCGGATTGACGGAAGGCAGGAAGGGCTGCGGCTTTGCGCCGGTCACGTTCATCTGCACGCTGTCTCCGCCAAAGAAGGGGTACAGGTCCGCCTCGGCAAACCAGGCGCGCATATTCGGGACAAAGTAGACGCCGTCCACATCCAGCTTTCTCTGTCTGGCGAGGTCCCGCCCGCTTCCGCTCATGACGCCGACGATCACCTTGGCCACCTCGACCTGCTCCTGCCGCAGGACCGGCGCGATCTCACTCATCCGGTATCCCTTGTCGAACAGATCGTCCACGAGGAGGACCGGACGGTTCAGGGCCTTGATGGTCCGGATCTGGATCGGAAGGGAGGCATAGTTCGGCGACTCCCCGATCTTAAAGGATTTCAGGTCAGGCGTGTAAAGCTTCTCCGTGTGCAGAGTCTTGGTCACGGTGTTGGGGGCCTGCACCCCATGCATGATCGCGCCGAAAGGCACGCACATTCTGGGGCCGCGATAACCGTCGACCGGCACAGGAGGCACATCATTGGCCTCAGTGATCTTTTTGATCAGGCCATGCTGCAGTACATCGGACTCCAGCGTCAGCACCAGATTGCCCGGGTACAGGCGGGTGAAGGCTGCCTGTAGACGGCGGTGGCACTGCCTCAGGGCTTTCTGCACGATCGGATTTTCGTCGAAGGGCTCCTTTAAGCCCATCTCCTGCGAGCCGAGCATGACGATCGGCATCCGCATGTCGACGACATAGGAATCTCCGATCCCCGGGATCGGCGCAAAGCCCTGGCGCATGAGAAGGCGGGCGTTCCGTCCTGCGCCGAAGCACAGCACGTAGGTCACCTCCTGCTCCAGGAAGCCGGCCAGAAGCTCCGTGAGCACCGTCTGTCGGTTGTCCCGTCCATTCCGGTCTTTATCGCCATAGATTCCCGTGATCACGACCAGCCGGCCGGAGGTATTCCGGCGCAGCCAGTCCACCACGGAAGAATTCGAGCACTCCTCGTAAAGGTCCGACAGCCGGGTCTCATGGTAGATGACAGCGCCTGTGATCTGCTCCTGACGCCGCTCATCCCTCATACAGAGGATCCTCCCGTCCTTCTGGATGGGAAGGTCATAGAGCAGCTCCCGGATGATGCCGGTCCGCAGCTCCTTGACGAGATCATCCTCCGGCCACGCCCTCTCCTCAAACCGCACCGGGCGGCTCTTTAAGAGCCTCTTCTGGTCCGGCTCTCTCGAGTACAGGTTCCAGTCGTAGAGGTAGCTCTCGACGTTGCTGTCGACCATGCTGGAAATATCCAGGTTCCGGTCGATCCCGTTCCGGATCCTGGTCGAGCTGATATTCTGGTAGTCGTCCGGCAGCTTGAGCCACCTGACCTTGCCCTCGATCTGGCTCTCGATCCTCTTCACCGCCTGGGCATCCATGCCATTTCCCTCATCGCGGAAAAAGATCAGATGCGAAAAGGCGTGCACGGTATGCTCTCCGAACGGCATCTGGTAGGCGGAGGCATGCTCCACTACGTCGCTGCCCATGACCAGCCAGACCTCGCGGCCTTCAAAGACCTCCGCGAGCTTCTTCAGGTTGACCGGATTCGCGATATTGATCGGCCACTGGACCGGGAAAAGGTAGGTCTCGGAGACATCCGCGACGGACATCTCCAGGATCCGCCGGCGGATCTCGAAGGGCTGCGTCTTTTTGGACCAGGAGAACTCATCCAGGGCCAGGTAGACCTCGTAGCCGAGCTTGCGGATCTGGCGGACGATCTCTTTATGTCCCTGGGAAAACGGATCGAAGGTTCCCGGGAAAAAGGCGACCTGCGCATTTTCCTTCTCCGGGAAGGACCCGTGCAGGAACAGGTAATTGCTGAAAAAGCGGTAGAAATACTCCAGTGCGGCTGCGTTATTGTAGAGCGACAGCCGGTCATAGGCCGGGGTGAAAAGGGTCATGATCTTCTTGCCAAGGCGCTCAAAGCAATCCTCTTTTTCATCCAGAGTCAGGCCCGGCGCACCGAAAACACGGGAGCCGATGATATAAAGGGCTTCCTGGCTGATGGCCGTCACATAGTGAGCCAGTCCACGGCACAGAAGGCCCATGAGCTGCTCCTTTTTATTCTCAAGCCACTCCCTGCGGTCGGGATGCTGCCGGATATGCTCAAACAGCTCCTGCATGGACACACCGATCGCCTCGAGCGAAAGAACGGCTGTTTTTTCATTATTGCTGCTGATCATGTCGTAATACCGGCTCAGCAGCTCATCCTGCGCCTCGTCGGACAGATAGAAATAGATCCTCCCGAGGTACTGAGGAATGTATTTGGAGGAGGAATATCCGCCGATCTCAAGGCCCTTGACCAGCTCCACCGCGATCTCGTAGCGCTCGATATCCGACAGGAGCGGTACGATCCTCGTCAGCTCTTCACCGGTCCGTTCCCTGACGACCACGCGGTCGCTCGTCTGCAGCATGTTGGAAAGATGGGAGGCAAACTGGAACAGGTTTCCACGCCCGGACAGGCAGCACTCGCGCAGGACATCGAGGTTGATCAGCTTCAGGATCCAGAAGGTATCGATCCGCTGGTTCTCCTGGTACAGGCTCGACAGATCGGCGCCCTCCGCTTCCTTCCAGAATTCGTTTTCCTTCTGCGCCAGCATGCTCTCGATACCGGCCTTGAGATACCCGCTTCCCAGCTGCTCGCCGGGCACACGGGCGCAGACCTCCGCCAGAAGCTCTGCCTTTTCGGCATCCTCCGGCATCCAGCCGCCGCTCAGCCACAGGAAATAAAAACGCAGCGCGGCCGCCTTCAGCTCTTCACTGCCGCTTGCTGCCAGCATCCTGGCGAAACGGGTGAGCGTCTCCTGCTCTTCCTCGGTACAGATCCGGCTGTCGATGTCCGCCGCGCAGTCCATCAGGACAAAGCGGCGGTTCTCGTCCGGATTCGCCTGCTTCGTCTCCAGCTCCTCCCGGTAATAACCGATCAGTACCTCGAGAAAAGCATGCTTGGCTGAATCCGGCAATGCCTTCATGATGGACCCGTAGACGACCTTCATGGCATAGCCGATCCAGCGTCTTTGCTGAGGGGTGATACGGTGATCCGGCAGCAGCATCCGGGAAAGCTGGATCGTCCAGGCCTCCAGGCGCGAACGGCCCAGATCCGGCACCTTAGCTCCCTCCGGTATCTGCTTGGAATACACCGTCTCATAGCCGGCGATCACCTGTCCCATGATCCGCGCCGCCTGTCTGCGGATGTCGCCTTCGCGGTTCATCAGCATCTCATACAGGTAATCCAGGATCGCATCCTTTTGCTTGCGGGTCATATAGGACGCATTTTCGCCCAGAATATTCAGATAAGCCCGCTCGTTCCGCCATTCCTTCTCGCTTCGGATCGTCTCCAGGGCATCCGTAAAGCGGGCCTCGTAGTTCATCTCATGGAGAACCGCCAGACTGTGGCGGATCGTCTCAAACTTCAGCTGCCGCATGAGCTGGTTCTGGCTAAACAGAGCATAGCAATTATCCGGCGTTGTAGGTCTGAATTCAGAGACGAGGTCCGTCGAAACGCCCAGATGCATGAGGTAATCCTCGAGATCCTTCAGCTTCGCAAACACACGGCGATAGCGGTCTGCCTTTTTCTCATCGACGTTATCCAGCTTTCCCAGGATGACGTCGTACGCCTCCTTCAGCGTGTAAAAACGCACGATCTCCTTCCCGTTTTCCCGGACGCTCTTGGCGCGGAAATCGGCATAGATCAGAAGCATATTTTCAAAGGAAAGGCTCTCCAGCTCCAGGTCCCAGGTCGAGTGGTTTGCCGCGATGTGGCCGATCACGGGGAAATGGTACCGGCGGGAGAAAATATCCGTGTAGTAATAGTGCAGGTACGGGACTCTCCCGTTCTCCTCCTTCCGGCAGCCGAACTTTCCGATATCATGCAGGATCGCCGTCGCGGAGACCAGGCCGAGATCACACGGAACCTCCGTGCGGACGACCTGTCTGGCGATGTACATCGCGATATGATGCACACCTGCGATATGCCCCAGCGTATTGAAGGGTGTGATCTCCTTCGCAATCCGGAAGAAAGCATAGATATGCAGCTCATCGTAGGTCTTCCGGAAGCGCTCGTACTCATCCCGGATCTCGCACTTCGCCCTCTCCTCATCGGTCAGGTGGGAAAAGTCACGCGTCCCGTCATAAGGCAGGCTTCGCCTCTCCCGGTCAAAAAGCGTATCCAGAAGCTCCAGGCAGAAATCCGCTGCCTCATCCAGCTCCTGCGTCGTCTCGCAGGAGAAATTGTCCGGGTAATAGACAGCCAGACACCTCCGGTAAATGTAATCCAGAAGATTCGCGGCTGACCCCGCCGGATTCGGTGTTCCCGCCTTATCCTTCCATCTCTTCAGGCATTCCTCTGCCGCCTCAAGGCAGCTCACCGGCTCCTCGATCGGCAAAAAAGAACTCTCGATCTGCTTTATGATCCTCTGACGCTCCGCCGGATTCTCCCACATACTCTTTCCCCCCTTTTATAATCCAAAGGATAAGAACATTGTACCATATCTGTTTTCGGCAGAAAACGAGTTTTTAGAGTCTGAAAAAGGGCTGCCGCATAATTAATTATCCAAAGATACATCGAAGATATGAAAAGCCAGAGATAATATCGCAAGACATTCGTGTGAGAAGGCTGAAACCTGCCGTTTCAGCCGACGAACCAAGAATGTCGGCGATATATCTCTGGCTTGTAGTGTCTT
>CAMOGO010000104.1 GCA_946614075.1 uncultured Lachnospiraceae bacterium
GATAAGCAGAGAGAATAACCTTTCCGATCTTCCGGTCACCGCGGGCAAAAACGCCCTCCAGCACCGACACATCCGACTCATGATACTGATAATGCAGGCTCTTGTGATTGATCTGCTTCGCAAAGGTATCCTTGACCAGGTGCGCTCTGCGCTCGTATTCCTCCTTCGGATACATCCGGGCCCACTGCAGAGCCGTAAACGGCTTCGGAATAAAGAAGGACGAGCTGGCCGTGATCTGACACTTGCCCTGCCGCTGCTCCTTCGGAACCGTGTCATAGTAGGTCTTTGCCACGGCATTGGACAGCTCCGCAATTCCCTTCATATCCTCCTCGGTCTCCGTCGGAAGACCCAGCATGAAATAAAGCTTGACCTTGCTCCAGCCGCCCTTGAACGCCTCTGCAGCGCCGCTCAGGATGATCTCCTCGGTCAGGCCCTTGTTGATGACATCACGCATCCTCTGCGTACCCGCCTCCGGTGCGAAGGTCAGGCTGCTCTTCTTGATATCCTGCACCTTGCTCATGACATCGAGCGAAAAAGCATCGATTCGCAGGGACGGCAGGGAAATATTGATCGACTGGGATTTGAACTCGTCGATCAGGTAATAGACCAACTCACCCAGCTTGGTATAGTCACTGGAGCTTAGGGAGCTTAAGGTGATCTCCTCGTGTCCTGTATTCTCCAGCATCTTGATGGCTTTGTCCTTCAGGAACTCCAGGCTTCTCTCACGGACCGGACGGTAGACCGTACCGGCCTGGCAGAAACGGCAGCCGCGGATGCAGCCGCGCATGATCTCGAGCGTCACACGGTCCTGCGTCACCTGAATAAAGGGCACGACGGGCGCCTCCGGATAGGGTACCTCATCCATGGAAAGCACGATCTCCTTCCGGACCGTCGCCGGAATCCCCTCCCGCAGGATCTCAGAATGGGAAAAGGTCCCATCCTCATTGTAGACAGGCTGGTAGAAAATAGGCACGTAAAGGCCCGGGATCTGAGCCGCCGCCGCCAGGAAATCCAGGCGGGCCCATCCCTCCCTTTTTGCCTTCCGGTACAGATCGATCAGCTCCTGATATCTCGTCTCCCCCTCGCCCATATAGAAGATGTCGAAGAAATCCGCGATCGGCTCCGGATTGTACGTGCAGGGGCCTCCTCCGATCACGATCGGATCCTCCCAGGTCCTGTCTGCTGCAAGCAGCGGAATCCCGGACAAATCCAGCACCTGCAGGATGTTGGTGTAGCACATCTCGTACTGCAGCGTGATGCCCAGAAAATCCATGCTGCGCACCGGGTCTTGGGACTCCAGGGCGAAAAGCGGGATATGCTTCTCCCTCATGATCCGGTCCAGATCAGCCCACGGCGAATACACCCGCTCACACCAGACACCCTCCATACGATTGAACATATCATAGAGGATCTGGATACCCAGGTGAGACATACCGATCTCGTACTGGTCGGGGAAACACATCGCGAAGCGCACATCAATCCTGTCCGCCTCGATGTCCTTCATGACCGAGTTCACCTCGCCGCCAATATATCTGGCAGGTTTGTCAACTGACAGTAATATTTCATCTGATAACGCTAATTTGCGCAATTCTCTCTCCTTTTGGCTGTCGCTTCAATAAGATCTCAGCTCGTTTTTATTCGAGGGTATTATATATGACCGGTCAGCCGTTTGTAAAGGGTCGCCGTTACAAAAACAGGCTTGTCTTCACGTAAAAAGGCCGCGTCTTACGCGGCCTTGGCCTTTATTCCACAAACTCGAAATGCTGGTAATCCTTGACGTTTGTCCAGTCGCCGCCCCAGCTGAAGCCGTACGCGGTAAACAGCTGATACGCCAGGTCGTCATGGTCGATGGCGTGCGGATAGCCTTCCCGGTAAAGGAGAGAGTCGATTTCCGCCTGCTCAAAGCCTTCCAGATCGTAGCTTCCGTCCGCATTCAGGTAAACATACGGATTCTCAAACGGATTGATGTCGATGGCCATGCCGAGGGCATGATTCGACAGGGTCGTGGTATTGGCGATCACACGGTAATTGAAGGCAGAGGTATTGTCGTGCAGGATGGAGATGCGGTCTGTCGTCACCCCGTCTGTATCCCAGAAATCATCGATCAGACGCATCTGGCAGATCGGATACCGGTTCTCGTACAGGCGTCGGAATATCGCAAGGGTCGCATCTGCAATCCGGGCATTGACGATGAGCTCTCCCACCTGGATCTGGCCGTCGAAATTGATGTGAAGAACCTTCAGATAACGAAGCTCGGAAAGGGTGATATCCGGATTCTCCCGGTAGGACTTCCCGTTGATCCGCTGGTAAATGGCGTCCCCCTGCAAGATCTGCGAGGAGGTGAAATAATACTCCAGGTGACCTTCGTAGATCTGATTCTCTTCCAATATCGTTCCGGCCGGCAGTCCATATAAGCTCATAAGCCGATTCTCCTCCGTCTCTGTAATCGTTTCGGTTTCCCCTTCTGTTTCCTCTTCGGTGACAGAGTCCTTTCGAGGTTCTCCGGTAATCCCGTATGTATTCTCTTCTATTGTCTCTGATATTGTCTGCCCGGCAATCCCCGAGGCATCCTTGTAGAAGTCAACACCGTTTGGGATGCTGAAAACACTTTCCGTGCCGGCTCCATTCGTGGCCTCGCCTTCCGGCAGGTTCTCCCCTGCCGTCTCCTGCTCCGGTTTCCCTTCGCGTCCGATCACGCCTTCCATCCCACAGGATACGATAAGCCCTGCCAGAAAAAGAGCAGACAAAACCAGGCGGAGTCGTTCTCCGCAGGAAATTTGCCGTTTCTTCTTTTTCTTGCAGGGCTTTGAAAGCATCATTGCAGCCAGTCCTTCCGTAAGATGCGCGGCTCTGACTATTACTGCCTTTCCTGATCGAGCTTCTTGTTCCGGAAATAGATCGCGATGCCGATCGTCACCAGGATCGTGTTCAGGATGTAGAAAAACCAGACGTAGCCGGGTGTGGGCATCCCTTTGGCCAGCTTGATGGCCTTGGAGGCTATTCCAAAGATGTAGCCGATCCAGATGAAGGAGTAAAATACTAAGCTGGTTCCCTTTGCCGAGCGAGCGTTCCAGGCTCTGTAGATATTAAAGGGCCAGGAAAAACCGAAGCAGACAACCATGATCATCTCAAAAATGTTTTCCATAAAATATCCTCTTGCAGGTATTCCCTGCACTTTTCATAGTCAATATTCCATTCGAATGCTTTTTGGCCTGTCACTCTTTCATCGAACCCGTCTGTGCCAGTCGCTGATGGAAGGAAAAGCATTTATCCAGAAGATGCGGGGTCTGCACGCCGCCGCACTTTGCGATTGCTTCCTCAAAATATGCCTGCAGCTGCGGGCGGTAGTCGGGATGTGCGCAGTGGTCGATGATCAGCTGTGCACGCTCCTTCGGGGATTTCCCACGCAGGTCCGCGTAGCCCTGCTCGGTGACGAGGATGTCCACGTCGTGCTCCGTGTGATCGCAGTGGCTTACCATCGGGACGATGCAGGAAATCTTTCCGTCCTTCGCTGTGGAATTGGTCATAAAGATGGTCAGAGACGCATTCCTGGCGAAATCGCCGGAGCCGCCGATGCCGTTGTAGATGGTTGTTCCGTTCATCTGGGAGCTGTTGATGTTCCCGTAGATGTCTGCTTCTACGGCCGTGTTCATCGCGATCACGCCGAGCCTCCGGATAACCTCGGAGCTGTTGGAGATCTCGCTCTCGCGGACGACAAGCTTTCCGCGGTAGTCCTCCAGATGGGCGAAGAGCCTCTTCATTCCCTCCTCCGACAGGCACAAGGATGTCGCGGAGCAGAAATCGGCCTTCCCGGCGTCCATTAGATCCAGAATGCCATCCTGCATGACCTCCGAGTAGAAGGTCAGATGCTCAAAGTCCGAGTCTGCCAGGCCCTCCAGGACCGCGTTGGCCATGCTGCCTACGCCGGACTGCAGAGGGACGTCGCCTGCCGAGATCCGGCCGGCTGCCTTCTCCGCCTTCAGAAGCTCGACGATGTGGCCTGCAATGCGCTTGCTGGTTTCGTCAGCGGGCGTAAAGGCACGCGGCTTCTCGTGGCATTCGCTGATGACAATGGCTGCGATCTTCTCCTTCGGGCAGGTCAGGTACGGGACACCGATCCTCTCTCCGACCGTGGTCAGGGGGATGGGCTGCCTGTGCGGCGGGTCCTGAAGCCGGTAGATGTCGTGGAAGCCGGCAAGCTCCACGGGCTGTGTCAGGTTGATCTCGACGATCACCTGCTTTGCCAGATCCAGATAGGTCTGGGTGCAGCCGAGAGCCGTGGAAGGGATGAGATACCCCTCGGGCGTGATGGATACTGCTTCAACGATCGCGACATCAATCGGACCATAGTACCCATAACGGGCATTCTGGGCCGTCATGCCCAGATGCTGGTCCAGATAAGCCATCGGCTCACCCTTTTTCCCATTGACCACCTTGCGGAGCACTCCGCTCGTGATATAGGGCAGGCGGCGGGCGATGATATCCAGATCTCCCAGTCCTGTATCGATTTCCTCACCGGTTGAGGCACCGGAGAAAAGACTAATGCGAAGCTTTCGCTCCCCTCGCCGCACCTGGTCCGCCAGGGCAAGCGGTACCGCCTTCGGATTCCCGGAGGGCGTAAAGCCACTGACCGCGACGGTCATGCCATCCTGGATCAGGTTCGCTGCCTCATCGGCTTCGCAGATGAGCGCCTCATAGCCAGGGGCCTTGATTCTTTCTTTCCAGTCCATGATTTATCCTTATCGTAACATGCCCGGGGCCTTACGGTCCCGGGCCAGTGATATCGGGCTTGTCATCGTTTTCCTTCCCGATATTCCGGTTGGCTACAGTATAGCGAAATGAAAGCCATTCCGCAAGTCCCGGCTATCCGTCAAGCCGGCTGGAATTTTTTCAGACTGCCGCTAACGGCTCCTGCGCGAAACGTGCTTCCGCAGGGACGCGGCATCCGTTCACCAAAGTCTTTCCTGCCTCCAGTGCCTTCCGGTTCAGGGCCTCGGTGCCGGCAGGGATATGGCGGAATACCGCCTCCTCGATGACATCCTGTGTAAAGAGTCCCAGTGCCTCATTGATTGCCCCGACCGCTACGATATTCGCGGTCATGGCCTTGCCGACCTCTTCGCGCGCCGTGCGCAGGATCGGAAGCTTCAGGACCGTGACAGACTCGGAAACCTCCGGCATGGTCAAGCTCTCGTCGATCATCACGACGGCATGCTCCGTGAGCTCCTTCGCATAGTGATCGAGTGCCTTCTGGGTGAGCGCCAGCAGGAAATTAGGACAGGTTACCTTGGAAAACCAGATCGTCTCCTGGGACAGGATGGTCTCGGCCTTGCTCATGCCGCCGCGGGCCTCCGGTCCGTAGGCCTGGGACTGGACGGTGCAGAGGCCGGCGATCACAGCCGCCTCCGCGAAGATGACGCTTGCCAGGATGACGCCCTGGCCGCCGGAGCCGGAAAAGCGCATT
>CAMOGO010000105.1 GCA_946614075.1 uncultured Lachnospiraceae bacterium
TCGGAGCTGTTGCACTACTATATGACTCACATCGGTGAGGATGGAATGAATGATTTCCTGCTGAGCCTGGATGCCTCGGACCTGACGACGAAGGACCGTGTCATGCTGGAGGAGCTTCTGGTCGAGCAGGATTATTTCCTCGAGGCCTTCGGCATGGTCAAGCGCTTTGGCGCAGGCAATATGAAGGCCAGCCGGATGATGCGGCTTTGCAACCGGATCATTCTGGAGAAAAATTTCGCAAAGGATGCCGATCTGCTGTCCCTGGCGCTGATGTGCTTCCGCAAGGAGCGCGCGGATTCCGTCATCATGGAGTATCTGTGCCGGTATTACAACGGCAGCAGCCGCGACATGTACCGGATCCTGATCAATGCCCAAGAGGTCCATACCGAGACCTACGACATGGAGGAGCGTCTTCTGGGACAGATGCTGTTTGCCGGCACGCAGGAGCATCTGGACGATGTGTTTGCCGCCTATGTATCGAAGGAGTCCTGCGACGAGACGCTGATCCATGCTTATCTGGTGGTCAAGAGCTATCGGTATTTCCTGGAGCAGGAGCAGCTGTCCGAGGATATCATCGACTACATGAAGCGTCAGCTGAGAGTGCATAATGACGTCGGGTATCTCCCAAGAGTCTGCCTGATGGCGCTGACCAAGCACGATTCCCAGCAGAAATCCCTCACGGAAGAGGACCGGACACTTTGCCGCCTGATGGTGGAGGAGCTGTACCGCCGGAACTATATTTTCGCCTATTTCCGGGATCTCGGGCGGTTTATCCGTCTGCCGGATGAGCTAAGGGACAAGATCATCGTCGAGTACCACGGCGAGAAGGCAGGCCGGATCCAGATCCGGACCAGGATCCGCCCGGGCAGCGGCGAGGAAGAGGTCCAGTCGATGCCGCATATGTACGAGGGCATCTTTGTCATGCTGGCGACCGTTTTCTACGGGGAGACGCTGGAGTATGAGATCATGGATCTGAACCAGGGCGGCGAGCCCGTGCTGAAGGGCCGGATCGCTTACCACAAGGGCGAGGACGCCGGACAGCGCAGCCGGATCGGCATGCTGAACCGAATCCTGGAGAATTTGGAGGGCGAGGACAGCCAGGAGCTGAAGTCGTCTCTGATCGATTATGCAACGACGGACGAGCTGGTTAAGGAGCTGTTCCTGCCGGTTTAGTCAGTCAGGAGTTTGGATATGAATTTGGAAAAAGGAGGTGAGCCGCATGGGACTGATCCTGGGAGTGGATCTTTGTGATGATTACAGTCAGATCAGCTGTTTCAATCCGTCGTTAATGGATGCCGAGGCAGTAGGCCTGACCGAGGAAGAGAGCTCCTGTCTGATCCCGACGGCGGTCTGCAAGGAACGTGGCAGCGACCGGTGGCTCATCGGAGAGGAAGCCTATGAGAAGGCCCTGAACGGGAACGGCACGATGATCGACAAGCCGGTCAAGACGCTGATGCGGCGCGGAAGCGCCACGATCGAGGGCGTCCGGTACTCGGCGGAGGATCTGATGGGACTGTTCGTGGGCAAGCTCTTACGCATAGCATTTGAGCGCTACCAGGAGGAGGAGATCGACCAGATCACCTTCACCGTACAGACAAAAACCCTGGAGGTTGCCGAGAGCCTGACCCGCATTGCCGAGGGGCTTGGCATCGACGCGTCCAAGGTTCATATCATCAATCACTCGGAGGCCTATCTGTTTTACGTGCTGAGTCAGAAAAAGGATATCTGGGCCAACCAGACCAGCCTTTTTGACGTGACCGGAAACGGACTCCATTATTATGAGCTGGGTATCGTCAGGGGACGGACGCCCAAGGTGGCGGAGGTCATGCACGAGGAGCTGGAGGAGAATTTCAGCCTGGAGATCCTCGAGACAGACGCCGGCTGCCGGCTGGGGGACAAGATCCTGACTGCCTGCGCCGAAAGACTTCTGAACCGGAAGATCGTGACCGCTGTCTTTCTGACCGGCCGTGGCTTTGTGCGTTCTGACTGGGCGGAGAAATTCCTGCAGTTTGTCTGCCGGAAGCGCCGTGTATTCCTGGGGCAGAACCTGTTTGCCCGAGGGGCTGCTTTCCTTGCCTACGACCAGATGCAGGAGACGAGTGCCTATCCGTACGTCGCCATCTGCGAGGGACGTGTAGGCTCGACGGTTTCGCTGAAGGTCGAGTTTGAGGGCAGAGAGCGCCAGCTGATCCTGATTTCCGCAGGCAGCAACTGGTGCGAGGCCAGGGCTACGGTGGATCTGATCCTGAATGACACCCACGAGCTGGATTTTGTCGTGACGCCGGCCAAGAGCCCCATCGCCAAGCATCTGACGGTGGATCTGTCGGAGCTGCCGAAGCGGCCTAACAAGACCACGCGGATCGAGGTGATTGTCTCCTTTACGGGGGACAATGAGATGACGGTCCGTGTGCTGGACAAGGGCTTCGGGGAGTTTTTCCCCGCGAGTGACTGTATGATCCGGAAGGACTTCTACATTTAACCCGGAGGAGGACAGACATGGGAAGCTTACTGCTTTGCCGGAATACGGAAGGAAAGCATCCCTTCTACGTGAAGGACTTGGGGATGAATCTGTATTCTGCCGAAGAATTATGCTATTTTATCTATAATCATGCGTTCTTTCTGGATCAGAGTTTTTTCGGGGAAGAGTTGTTTTCCTTTCTGGCCTTGGAGTGCCGCCTGCCTCAGCTTGAGAAAAAGCTGAGAAGCTGGATCGCCGAGGGGGCGGATGTCACCGCGCTCCTTCTGGTTATCCTGCAGGACATCCACTATTACAGCGAGTTTGAGCTTTTGAGCTTCCAGGAGAACATGAACAAAATCCGCAAGGCCTCCCAGGCGGAGCGGATGAAGTGGAAGGGCGACTACATGCTGCGTCAGCAGAAGTTTGAGAGCGCGATCCGCATGTACGACGCTGCCATGACAGAGGAGGAGGCAAAGCCGGACGCCAGGCTGCGCGGTAATATTTTCTACAACCGCGGCGTGGCCTACGCACAGCTTTTTGCCTTCAAGGAAGCCTGCGACAGCCTGAGCAAGGCCTTTGGCCTGCTGAAGAGCGATGATATCCTGAAGCGTATCTTCATGATTTACCAGCTGGATCCGACGGTGCCGATCGATGAGAACCTGATGGATCAGCTGAGCGCTGAGCAGCAGTTCAAATGGAAGGAAGAGATGGAGGTCATGAAGCGCCACGCCGCCTACAGCGGAAAGGCTCTCGTCGTCCGCGATATCCTGGAGAAAAATTCCGTGAGACGCGGGGCGGAGCTGGAGAAGCTGCTGGTGACCTGGAAGCAGGAGTATCGTGGCATCGTGCGCTAAAAAAGGCGCGGGCAGTGCAGACTGAGACCTAATCGGGGCTCAGGGCAGCACCTGAGAGTGTGACTGACATCGAGGAAGACGGCATGAATGTAATACTGGTTGGGTTTATGGGGACCGGAAAATCGACCGTGGCAAAGGAGCTTTCAGCCCGGCTCGGGCTTACCGTCCGGGAGATGGATGAAGAGATCGTACAGGCAGCAGGCCGCAGCATCCCAGAGATTTTTGCAGACTGCGGCGAGGAAGGCTTTCGCGACCTGGAGTCGCAGGTGCTGGATCAGGTCCTGTCCTCGGACGGACAGGTGATCTCCGGAGGCGGCGGTGTTGTGCTGCGTAAAGCGAACAGGGCCCGGATGAAGGCAGGAGGCACCGTAGTGCTTTTGACGGCGAAGCCGGAGACGGTTTTTGCACGTGCCGCATCCGATCCGAATCGGCCCAACCTGAATGGCAGACGGAGTGTCAGTGGCATCGCGGAGCTGATGGAAGCCCGGCAGCCGGCCTATGAGGCAGCCTGTGATTTTGCGGTGGCAACGGACGATAAAAGCGTCCGGGAGATCACAGACGAGATCGTACGCTATCTTGACGCCTGTCTTGTGGGCGACCCTTACAGGTAAAAGGGAGAAAGTAGAATGAGACTGACTGTTCTGCAGGAGAACCGGGCGGCCGTCCCGGGCATGCAGACCGAGAACGGGCTTAGCGTTTTCCTGGAAAAAGGAAAGGTAAAGCTTCTGTTCGACATGGGAAATGTGACTGGACATTTCATGGATAATGCCCAACTTCTGGGAGTTGACCTGACTACCGTCACGCACGTGGCCTTCAGCCACAACCACTACGATCACTGTGGCGGATTCCCTCGTTTTTGGGACCAATTTCATGATGAATGGGGGCTTGATTGTCCGGTTTATGCTAGACCGGGCTTTTTCCGCGTGAAATACTGGGATCACCGGGCGGATGATGTGACAGAGCCTACCTACGGACCTTTTCTGGAGCTGGTGGGCCCGGGACTGAGCGCGGATTACCTGTGCCAGGCGGGGGTCAGAGGCTTCCGGATCCTGACGGATGACGTCTTTGAGGTCGGCGAGGATGTTTTCCTGATAGGAAATCTGCACCATGACCGCGGCTTCGAGGAAATCAGCCCGGCATCGGTGGTGGCAGACTGTGACGGGATCAGCGTCCACACGGACGATTTTGCCGATGAACAGGTCTGCGCCGTGCGCACCGCAAAAGGCCTCATCGTGCTGACCGGCTGCGCACACAATGGGATCGTGCATATACTGGAAACGGTCCGGGAAAGACTGGGCTCGGAGATTTATGCCGTGGTCGGAGGAACTCACCTCGTGGCTGCGGATGAGAGCCGGATCGCCAGGACGGCCGCCTGGCTTGGACAAAAGAAAATCCCCTTCGTGGGGGCGTGCCATTGCACGGGGCCGCTGGGGTATGCGGCTTTGGAGACGGAGGTGCCGCAGGACCGCTTTGTCGGCGCCGGAAGCGTGCTCGAATGGCCGGATGAGGACGTTTAAGGAGGGTTTATGAAATATTTTCTGATCGATTTTGAGAATGTAAAGGGCGGCGGCCTGTACGGCATCGAGCGCCTGACCAAGGAGGACCATGTTGTCGTCCTCTACACGAGAAACGCAAACACCATTTCCATCGGAGAGCACCTGACGCTGATGAGCTGTGCCGTGCCGGTCGACTATATCGAGCTTTTGCATCTGGGCAAAAACGCGCTGGATTTCCAGCTGGTCATGCTCCTCGGTGTCCTCGGCGGACGCAGCAGCATGAGCATGGAGACCCTGCCTGAGTTTTACATCATCAGTGCCGACACCGGCTACGATGTCATCACCGAGATGAACCAGATCGTCGGCTTAAATGCCCGCATCGAGCGCCGCCGCACCATCGCCGAGGCTCTGGACGGAGACCGCCCGAAGGCTGAGATCATCGAGGAGACCGGCGTCATCGTAAAGGACGAGCAGGAGGAGGCAGTCCGCGATATCCTGCTGGGCACCCCTTACGCAAACCGGATCGCTGCGATCCTGGAGGCGATCCGTCCCTGCGCAAACAAGGACGAGGTCCACTGCGCACTTGGCGCGAAGTTCAAAAATGATGGCACCGCGATCTACAAGATCATCAAGCCGGCCCTGGCGAACCTCA
>CAMOGO010000106.1 GCA_946614075.1 uncultured Lachnospiraceae bacterium
GTAGCGGCGCCCGGCGTAAGCCCCGTGGCCCAGGTGGCCGCCGAGCAGAACCTCGCGCTTCGCGTTCGTCGTTTCATCGACGCTTCCTGTGTGCTGGCCATCCGCGTATCCGGTCGAGGAAGTAGCATTCACTTCTGTCCCATGTCTCACCATCGGATTGTCCGGGTCGAAGCCAAGCACTGAGATATACTTCCAGGCATTGTCTGTCAGGGCAAGCGTATACGCCACTGCCTCATAATCTGCCGTGGGTGCGCTTGCGGACAGCTTTGTGCAGTCGTAACAAATGTACGGCCGCATAACGCCATCGATGATGTTCATGATCGTATTAGAGCAGACTTCATGCTGACCAAGCGACAGCTCCACTCCAAACAGAATGTAGGGTTCCTTGCCGGAGGAGTTACTGCTGGGCGATCCACAGCTGCCGAGCACATCATCACATGCACCCGTGTGCCAGGGCATAGTCGACAGGTATGTCGGGCAATCGACGTTATCGACGACAGCTTTTGCAGTTGAAAAGGCTGTGCTTCCATTGTCAACATACACAGCAGCATTATTGTCGTCATAATCCTCAATCTTCGTGATCAGGACTCTGTTGGCTTTCGCATGCATGCCAGCCTGTCCTCTGTCGATATTGCCAGCGGTATGGTCTCCGTTAAGAGCAGTTGCATTTCCAATTGATACACGGGAGCCCACCAAAAGATTTGCCGCCTGAGATTTGGCGATGATGATTCGCTCGACATCCGCCTCCTCCACAGTCGCGGGATACTGAAGGTAGTACCCAGTAGCTCCACGCATAATGCTCTGGCTGTCTCTTGTCGCAAAGGCGATATCGAAGAGGTTCGTCATCCGCTGCCAGTCCTGCGCTGTTGTTCCACAGTACTGGCTCCCTTTTCTGTGGAACTTTGTGATGATGCTGTTGTGTGAGTTGTTGTAACTCGGGTTGAAGCCGCTGACGGAATTGGGCGTTCCAGAAGACTCTGAAGAATCCTGGTACTTGGCAATAGCTACATAAGGGCGGATGGTACCGTCCGGTCTGATTGCACCTCCCTCCGGGAAAAATCCCTCATGCGCCATGTCGGACAAAATCAGGTTTTCTCCTGTTGCTGTGATCTCGATCTTAATCCACTGTGTCAGGAACAGGCACCATACATCGCGCTCTGTCCGTGAGAACTCATTGTCGACCCCACGGATGTACTGAACCTGGAATTCGCCATCCTCATCGACATAGCCGTTTACCTCCAGATGAAAAAAGACCGACTCCCCTTCGAGATCGTTCCTACCCTGAACGGTATTGGTCGAGGGCTCGCACACCTTACCGACATTGTCATACAGCCTAGTCCCGATCGATGAAGGGTTGATATCAAAGGCGTCCCAATGGACACCGTACTTCTTTCCGGTTCTGCGCATGTCCAGCAGAAATTTTGCCTGAGCATTCTTATCTGCAGCAAAGCCGCCGGCAGCTTTCTGGATGGCAACATCATTGTTGATCAGCTGGGCAAAGAGGGCATTGAACGTATCTGCATGACACGGATCCGATGTTTCAAGCATCCGCAGGTTTGCATTGAACGATGCCCCGGAAGTATCAAAATTCGACATTATTTCCTCCCGTATGATATTTCCAATACTATGATTTGTGTAAAAAGGTTAAAAAATAACAATATCCGTTATTCTATGTGCAAAAGAAAGCGGTGTCAGAAGGTATCGTCACACTCAAAGATAACTTCCATATCCGCATCTTTTCCCTTCTGCATGAAGGCTTTCAACGCCACGAAATCCCCATCCGCATCATAGATGCCGCATTCGGAGATATAGGTGTTGCTCAGTTCATTGGCGCCAATTGTGCAACGATACCTGACTTTCGTGTCGCTGATGACCTCATGGCCGTCAACCGTCTTACGGAGCACCTCGTGGTGCAGGGCATTGCTGTCCGCAGAATGCGGGATCACTGTGCCGCTGCTGTTCACTCCTCCATCCCCGAAAGCCATGCCGACGATTTTAGGCAGGGCCTGTTCCCCTGCGCGGGCAAGAAGCATTTTCTTCTTTGCCCTGGTCGTTACTACAGTTCCTGATGCCATTTACAATTCCTCCCTTCCTGAGTTCAGGTTAATGTTTCCATCCAGCAGTACCGCGCCTGTGAGGGGCACCGCTTCTGCCGGGACGTACCAGTTAAATGCAGCAGTTTCTTTGCCGGGCAATGGGTATCGCCAGGCATTGACGTTGATGTCGGGCGGGAGCGCATCGTCAAGCTTCTCCTCTCCGTTGAGTGTTCCCCAGCCTCCGAGGAGCCTGGCTGCATCCCACCAGACAGAATCGACTTTGTGAACATCTGTCAGGGTCAGGTCTTCATCTGCCTGTGTCCGGGATATAAACCTGTTTGCAGCTGCATAAGCCCAAATGTTCTCGTTGGCCAATGTGAGTTTCGGAACAAAGGTAATCTCGATCGGCAACTCTGTGTCGAGCAGATATGTTCCGTCCAGCAGCCTGCTCCCATCCAAAAGCCCCTGCCACACGCTGATTGGTGTGCGGAGTGTGACCCGTTCGGTGATGTTTTCTGTCAGGACAAAAATGACCAGAAGGTCACGGAAAGATGTAGCTACATGTGCCGGCATCCTCCGGAGCACGATGTTCTCAATCTTGCGCGCCGAGAATACCGCATCTTCGTTGAGAATGATCCGGATCTGGAGGATGTTATCCTCCCACCAGATTTCCGAATCGCATCCGGAGTATGCCTTGATGATCGACTTGATCGTCGATGCCCCGAATTTTCCGTTTCCGGGATAATAGGCGGCCACAGTCCTGCGCCTTTCGTCGAGGCTGTCACCAGGCTCCGGTTCCAGGACGAGGATCCTTTCCAGCAAAGCTATCGTTTCCTCATCTGCGTAGATGGGAAACTGGTTCAGTACGATCTTTTCAAGCCACAGAGCCATCAGGTCAAGCGTCCAGCCGGCAAAACGGTAGATTGCGTCCATTTCCCGGTATTCCGTCCACCAGGATGGGCCGTAGCTTACAAGCTCTTCATATCCAGGGATTTCCCGGTTGTTAAATACGTCCATCCACTATCACCTCCCCGGCAACTGGAACCTGGTAGATGCTGATCGGCACATTGTCTGTGCCTCCGTTGACCAGCAGGTTTTCGTAGTCAACAACGCCGGACACATTCGCGATCAATGACCCGATAGAATTCACTCTCACAGTGGTCTCGTCTGCGGCCGCAAGCGCCAACCCTTTCAGATAAGCTTTCAAGGCTGCTTCTATATCATCCTTTATGGCAGCGAAAGAACCGTTTGCAGTCTTTGTTATTTCCACAGAGAGACTGATAGGTACTTCCACCGATGCTACTGCTGTAAAGAAGCACCCTATCGTAACAAGGCCTTCCCCTAAGCCAGATGCGCCCGGGTCGAGGGTATCCTGGACCTGATTAACAATATCCTCTGACGGCGCTGTCCCGTCCACTGCGGTGATGACTGCCTTCACGGTTCCGGGGCCATCCCAGAGCTTTATGATCCTCGCCCTGCCAACTCCTGAAATCCCTTCGCACCATGATTTAATCTGGGAAGCATTCCCGTTTTCAGCGGGCCCGGCGATCTTTTCCAGAAACCTGGCCCGGGCCGAGTCATCATCCTCTGTATCGACCGCAGGAATAGCCAGAGAACCGAGAGTGGCGCTGATCATATCGTCTACATCACGCTCCGGGATGACCGGCAGGCCGGGCACAAGGGAATTCATCTCTGTGCCGGTCTCTTGGGAGACGATAACCCAATTGCCTTCGGTGTCCTTTGCCGTGTTGAAGAAATGGTCATCGCAGCTTACAAGATCACCTATCTCCGGCGAGGCGCCGACAAATTCCACATAATAGGTCGCGGGAGTGTCCTCGGGAGGATTTCTCGCCATGCCCTGTTCTGCCAGCCGTTCATCCAAGATTTCCCCTGTGCAAGTATTGATGGAGATGATCTCTGCGACCATGCTCAGATCATCGAAGAAATCCGATGTGCGTGTCACATGCCCATCGCAGGCATCCCGGTAAACAGATCCCTGGTTCGTATCCACACCAAGTTCTTCACCCATGGCAATCGCCTGCTCAAGAAGTGTTTCCTCGGTGATCTCATCCAGTTTAAGATCCTCAATATTTCTAACTGTCGCCATTTGTCAGCACACCCTCCATTTCCAATTCTCCATAGATTGTATCTGCAATGAATGCCACATGAACCGAGTCCTGTCCGACCCTCTCATATGTAAAATCCCTCACTCCGGTGACCCGCGCATCGTAGGTCAGTGCATCCTCTACCATGGCGGGGATATCTGCGTCCAGGTATTCCGGAGTCAGTCCAACATCCCCGATCTTGTTAAATACATCGCTCCCATACTGGTCGTCGTACAGGAAATAGGCAAATCTCCGCGTGGACAGGATCTTCCAGATTGCCTGCCGGCATGCCTCTTCACCGTCAATCATGCCCCGGATCCGGCCGTGTTCATGGTCCATTCCATATGTCCTGTAAACCGGCGCCAGCTGCTCCAGTTCTTCTTCGGAGAGCATATCCTCTTCGTTCATCAATGTAGTATCAGCCATCTCACACCTCATCTGCTTCATCGAGCATGTACCATGAATTACCCATATCGAAGGACAGCATATAATACTGCCTCCCCAGGACCAGTGGTTTAAGCCTCTTCGGAATGGTCAGTGATGATGCTGACAGATTGACCGCCAGGTCGTTCAGCAGGGTTACCCGCAACGGAGCAAGCTGGGTCACTGCTCCAATCACTATGTTGGGCATATTCTTCATGGCAATCCCCTGTATCATCTCTTTAATTGAAGTCGCCAAGCCTGCACCTCCTTATCCCGCGGCGTCAATGTTTGCCGCAAAATTCAGTTTCAGCTTCATTGTGTGAGAGCCCTTCTGCCATGTGTGGGTATCCTCATCGACATATGCCTGTCTGTATAGACCCAGATGGTCATTTGCGATCTGGACAACCCCGCCGGCAATCACCGAATTATCTCCGAGGCCTTCCCATGTCATGGAGACGTTCACGACCGCTTTCTCTTTCTTGAATGTTTCAACAATCTGGTTCAGCTCTGTCTTTGTGATGTCCTTATCCACGCTCTGGACCTCCTGGAAAACGCCAATCTTCTTTTCAAGCTCTGTGTTCTTCCAGGTCTTCTTTGTCTTGTTCTTCGAAGTAACTACCTTCATCCGGGTCCTGGTCTCATAGATTGACCGAGTGCGTTCATAAGAAACGGTATTCGACCAGATGCTCAGGACGAGGCTCTGGGCCGGCAGAGTCCTGCGTCTGAGATACACCTTTCCTTTGTCACAGTAAACGTAGTATCTCCTGCCAGTAGCCTTATAGGTCTGGCTTAGTGCCTCCTGGACGATGTCCCAATAGGTGCAGGTGCTCTTTGCGACCTCTGACAGAAACTTGC
>CAMOGO010000107.1 GCA_946614075.1 uncultured Lachnospiraceae bacterium
CGCTTTCACAATGGGTTTGGGGAAAATCATCGGGACGATCTCCACCACGAAGTGACCGCCCTGACGGGAAGCCAGCATCAGGCCGAGGTAGACGATCGTGATCATGCCATACCGGGCAAACTCATCGCTCCAGGGCAGCGCATAAAGCTTGCTGTAGCGTCCGACCGTCGCAAAGAAGACGACCAGAACCATCAGGCACATGACAATGACACAGATGACTTCAATTATTTTTGAGAATCCATCCAGAAACTTTTTCATGTGTTCTCCTTTAGTACGCAAACATGCCCGACGGACGGATGATGTCCGCCGGGCTTTCTGATTGCTTTGCCGTAAAGATGTGCTTCAGGATTCTTACTTGTTGGTTACCGCCTGGATCGCCGCGAGCATATCCTGGTCAATGCCGAGTGAGGTGTCCTCATAGACGCTCTGTACTGCCTCGACCCAGACACTCTGGTCGACATCGGTAAAGGTGACGCCGAGCTTCTCCATCTCTTCGCGGGCGGAGTCGCCGATTTCCTTGCTGATGGCGCGCTCAGCATCTCTGCCTTCCGCAGCGGCCTTGTCGAAGGCTTCCTTCTGCTCGGGGGTAAAGCCGTTATAGATGTCTTCATTGATCATAAGCACGCAGGGGCTGTAGAACAGGTCGATCATGGAGATGTAGTGCTGGACTTCATAGACCTTCGCGGTCAGAATGATGGCGAGGGGGTTCTCCTGGCCGTCAACGGTGCCCTGCTGCAGAGCGGAGAAGATTTCGCCCCAGGCGAGCGGGGACGGGTTGGCACCGAGTGCGGTGTAGGTGGCCATGTGGACCTTGTTTTCCATCGTGCGGATCTTCATGCCGGCAAGGTCTGCAGGGGTAGCGATCTCTTTTTTGTCATTGGTCAGATCCCGGAAGCCGTTCTCCCAGAATCCGAGAGCCTTGATGCCGGAGCCTTCGAACTCATCCAGAAGGGTCTGGCCAACTTCGCCGTCAAGGACTTCATAAGCCTGCTCGGCATTCTTGAAGAGGTACGGGAGGTCCAGGACGCCCCAGTTGGTGGTCTTCTTGGAGAAGGAGGGGATGGGGCCGGTGGAGACCAGGCACATCTCCTGAGTACCCATGGAGACGGCGTCCATCATGTCGGACTCGTTGCCGAGAGCGGAGTTGGGGTAGATGTCCAGGGTCATTTCGCCGTTGGAGTACTCTTCGAGGAGCTTCTGCATGGCCTGCAGGCCACGGACATAGTGGCCGTCGGGAGCGGTGGTGGTGCCAACCTTGAAGCGGACGGTGGCGGATTCGGAGCCCAGAAGGCTGCCGTCGTCAGCGGCGTGCGCGACCGGCGCGCACAGGGCGATGACCAGTACGAGGACCATCAGGAATGCGAGTCTTTTTTTCATGTTTTTCTCCTTTTATTTTTTTGTATATTCAGGATTTTGCGCGCATGAAAGAATATGAGATCTCAGATCTGAGGATTCTCCGGGTGGAGCATGGTGGCGATAACCTTGTGCAGGACTTCATCGTCCCAGACCTTTTTCCAGTCCTCACGGAGGACAAGGCGGTTACCCAGCTGGATGGCAACCTTGCAGGCATCGGATACTGGGGGATTGCCGGGCAGGTAGCCGAGGAAGTTGGCGCTGAGGTTCAGGACATGGCCGGTCATGAAGGAGACGGCTGCCTCTCTGGGAATGCCGCGCTTGACACCCTCGTCCACGGTCTCCGCCATGGCGTACAGGAAGCAGGCCCCCATCACTTCGACCAAGGTCGGCTCCAGGAATGCGATCTGCTCGGTGGTCAGAAGGAAGACGTCGTCGGCACGGTACATGCACTTCGTGGCCTCTTTGACCATCTCCATCTTCTCATCCGTTCCGCAGATCTTGCTCATGACGACATCCTGATGTCCGCCGTCGCCGCCGAAGCGGTCGTTGAAAGCTTCCTCTTCCTTCTGCCACTTCAGGAAAGAGGGATGGCAGGGATGGGTCACGACAAAGGTGCAGTCGTCACGCAGCGTGACTTCCTTGGCGATGGCCGCCGCCGGGTCGAGGATCATGAACACGGTGCCCGGCTTCAGCATGGGGACATACTGCTTGGACAGTTCTTTGATCATCGAATCCTTGACTGCGAAGACCACGATGTCCGCAAAGTCAATGGCTTCCTGGGCCGGGACGCACTTCAAGCCGAGCTCCTGCTCAACGCGGGGGATTGCCGGGGCGTAGCCTTCGACCAGCTTGACCTCATAGCGGTCCGGCATGGTCAGCAGGCTTCTTGCCATGCGGGTGCCCATCTTGCCGGCGGCACCGATCATGGCGACTTTGATTTTCTCCATGGTAAGCTACCTTCCTTTTATAAGATTGATATGATTTGTTTATTTCAGGGTATTGACGACCTTTTCCGCAATGGCCTCTGGGGAGTAGCCGTAGGCATCCGCCAGTTCCTTCGCCGGGCCAGATTCCGCATAGCTGGTGAGGGCGATCCTGGTCACCCAGGCGGGCTTATTCTCGCAGGCCAGGCGGCTGATGTAGGAGCCGAGACCTCCGTTGATGTTGTGGTCTTCCACCGTGAAGAGCCGGTCGCTCTTTGCCATGACCTTGAGGATCTCGCTGGGATCCTTACCGTAGAGAATGTTGATATCCGCCACGGTCACGTTGACGCCCTTTTCCTTCAGGAGGTCTGCCGCCGCAAGCACGCGGTCCAGAACGAAGCCGCTGGAGAATAGGACTGCATCGCTGCCGTAATCCTTCCACACGGTGATGCCGCTCTCGGCAAAGGGCGCGTCGATGTCATAGACCACGGGCTCTCTGCCGCTGCCGGCACGGATATAAACCGGTCCGTCGATCTCGACGGCCTTCTGAACGGCGTGATAGCACTGCGCCGCGTCAGCCGGAGTGAAGATCGTGAAGTTCGGATAGCTGGAGACGATGGCTAGATCCTCATAGAATTGGTGGGTCACACCTTCACGCTCACCGCCCAGGATGCCGGCGTTGACGCCGATGAACTTGACGTTGAGATTGGTATAGCCGACAAAGGTGCGCATCTGTTCGCCGCCCCTCATGGTCAGGAAGCCCGCATAGCTTCCCACAAAGGGGATCATTCCCGCACTGGCCAGACCGGCCGCCGTGTCAATGGCACCCTGCTCCGCTATGCCGCACTCGACATAGCGCTCAGGATACTTCTCGCCAAAGGCCACCGCGCGCATCGCCTTGAGGGAGTCCGGGGAGATGACCATGATGTTGCTGTGCTCTTCGGCCATGTCCATCAGCGCGGCCGCGTATGCTTCTCTCGTGCCCTTAAAGCTCGTCATGACTCACATACCTCCCAGTTCTTTTTCGGCGATGGCAAACTGCTCATCGGTCGGCACGCCCTTGTGCCAGGCGTTGTTATGTTCCATAAAGCTCAGGCCCTTTCCCTTGACACAGTCGCAGACAATGCAGGAGGGCAGGTTCTTTTCCGCCTTGGCTGCCGCAACGGCATCCTTGATGGCCTGGATATCATGACCGTTGATCTCCTGGACGTGCCAGCCGAAAGCGCGGAAGCGGTCGGCCACGTTGTTCTGTCCGATGGTGAACTCGACAGACTTGTAGCTCTGCCAGCCGTTGCGGTCCACAAAGACGATCAGGTTGTCCAGATTGCGGCCGCGGGCGGTGTTGGCGCCTTCCCAGCAGACGCCTTCCTGCAGCTCGCCGTCGCCGCAGATGACATAGGTGTAATAATCCTTCTTCAGTGCCTTTGCTGCGAAAGCCATGCCGGCGCCGATCGCAATGCCGTTTCCAAGGGAGCCGGAAGTCATGTCGACGCCCGGTGTGGAATGCATCGAGGGATGTCCCTGGAACATGCTGCCCAGCTGGCGCAGGCGGAAATGCTCCACCTTCGGCTCGAAGTATCCGCGCTCATTCAGCGCAGCATAGTAGATTGGGCAGGAGTGACCCTTAGACAGAATAAAACGGTCACGATCCGGCCACTCCGGGTTCTTCGGATCGATGTTCATCACATCGAAAAATAGAGTTGCAACGATATCTGCAATCGACAGGGCCGGGCCGGGATGTCCGTCTTTTCCTTCATAGACCATTCGCACGGCCTCAAAGCGGAGCTTCTGGGCAATTTGCTGGAGCTTTTCGTTTTCCACCGAAGTTTCCTCCATCTCAAATGTTTTTCATCAAACGTTTAACCTTTGACGTTTTACGGTTCTGATTATAAAGGATCGGGCTTCTCCTGTCAATTTGGGATAATAAACATAATTTCTGCCTGGATTTTGGTAGATATTCACAAAACTGTTTTCCGTTAAACAATCAATGGTTAAATGCTTGACGTTTTTGTGAGGCTTGTGTATAATTTGATTCTGATGAATCCATCAGAACTCTCTTGCTAAAAAGGAGGCGTATCATGGATAAGGTAAGCTTACAGGCAAAGCCTCAGATCCGGCTCTCCGCGCCGGATTATGTCATCGAGCAGATCAAGCAGGCTCTTGCGGAGGGGCGTCTGAAACCCGGCGACCGGCTACCTGCAGAGACGGAACTTGAGGTTCTCTTCGGTGTAAGCCGCGGTTCCATCCGTCAGGCTATGAAGTCCCTGGAGATGCTTGGCGTCGTGACGATCCGTCCCGGAGATGGAACCTATGTCAATGATGAAATGTCACGCAACAGTTTTAATCCTCTGATTTTTGCACTGCTGCTCTCCCAGCCGAATGCACACATGATCAGTGAAGCGCGTTATGCCATGGAGCGTGATATTCTTGAACTGATCCTGAATGATGAAGAGCGGGTTCAGACCGTGATTCCCCTCATGAAGGAAAATCTCGTCTATCATCAGACCCTGCTGGATTCCCATGCTTCCGCAGAAGAGCTGGTTGAAAATGATCTGGCCTTTCACCGGATCTTGTCCGATGCCTGTGGAAATATGGTGATTAAGCTGGTTTACGAATATGTCCTGGAGGCTTTTCGTAGTATCATTGTCTCTACCACCACGGCACAGCTCGCTTCAGAGACGTCCTATACCATCCGAGACCACACAGGGATTCTCAACGCCATTGAGCAGCGAGATTATGCCATCGGCAAGGAGGCCGTCAAGAACTCTGCAAAATCCTGGCGTGATCTGATGTAGCACCAAGATTTGTGTCGCGATCCTGTTTCAGGTCTTCCCGGATTCCTCTGGTCGAAACCGTTTTTCTCCGCCACGGAGTCTCGCTTTGACTTTCATATCTTCGTATGAAATAATCAGCGCAATCATAATTGGTGATTCCCGATTTTTATTTTATAAAATTATTCTATGAAGGAGAGATGCCCTTATGAAAATCGTAATTCTCGACGGCTACACCGAAAACCCCGGTGATCTGAGCTGGGAATCCCTGGCTGCTTTCGGCGACCTGACGGTCTATGACCGCACGCCCTATGACGACAAAATCATCGCCG
>CAMOGO010000108.1 GCA_946614075.1 uncultured Lachnospiraceae bacterium
TTATTCAATGCGTGAAAGAAGCAAAGGTGGAGATTGATGGAAAGGTCACCGGCTCCGTCGGGAAAGGCTTCCTGGTTCTGATCGGCGTCTGCGAAGAAGACACAAAGGAGGTCGCAGATCGCATGATCAAAAAGATGCTGGGCCTGCGGGTCTTCGAGGATGAGAATGGAAAGACGAACCTGAGCCTGGATCAGGTGGACGGCGGACTGCTGCTCGTATCCCAGTTTACCCTGTACGCGGACTGCCGGAAGGGCAACCGGCCTTCCTTTATCCGGGCAGGTGCCCCGGACCACGCAGAGGCTTTGTACGATTATATCGTAGAGGAGTGCCGCAAGAGCGGCCGGCCTGTCGGCACCGGTGAATTCGGCGCCCTCATGGACGTCTCCCTCGTGAACCACGGACCCTTCACTGTCATTCTCGACTCCGACGAGTTATCCCGGAAGTGATGTCTGCTGTTTTAAGTAACTGGGAAATGCCGTAGTTTTCCTAAAGAAAAGACACTGACGACACAACTGTCATCAGTGTCTTTTATATATGCACACGGCCGCCCAAAGGTAATTGTTGCCTTACGGCAACGGGCGGCCGGTGCGGGATCCATATGGAGTATATGGCATGCGATGGGCCGTTTTTAAATGCTGTATTTTACTGCTCGCCGGCGTCGTAGATCTTGATCAGGGCCTGGGTTCCGAGCTTGGAGCCGCCTTCTGCGTCAAGCTTCTCAAACATGCCGAGGACATCGGCCAGGATCGGAAGAGCAGTCTCTCTCTCGGAAGCCTCCTCCATGGCGATGCGCATATCCTTGATGTAGTGATAGACAAAGAAGCCGGGATCAAAATTATCCTCGAGCATCTTGTAGCCGTTGTTGCTCATCTGCCAGCTGCCGGCAGCACCGGTGCTGATGGTGTCGAGCATCGTCTTGGTGTCAAGACCGACGGACTTCGCATAGGTGATCGCCTCGCAGGTGCTGGCCAGAGCACCGGAAAGAGCGATCTGGTTTGCCATTTTGCAGTGCTGGCCCATGCCGGGGCCTCCCTCGTAGACGATGTTGGTGCCCATGGCAGCGAAGATATCCTGCTGCTCGTCAAAGACTTCCTTGTCGCCGCCGACCATGATGGCCAGGGTTCCCTTCTTAGCGCCGGTGTCGCCGCCGGAGACAGGAGCATCGAGGGACTTAACGCCACGTGCCTTTGCCGCCTCGTAGATACGGACGGAGAGCTTCGGGCTGGTGGTCGTCATATCGATGATGGTAGCGCCGACCGGGACATTCTCGATGATGCCGTTCTCACCGAAATAAACCTCCTCGACATCCTTCGGGAAGCCGACGATCGTGATGACAACGTCCTTACCCTCTGCGCAGGCCTTTACGGAGTCACACCAGGTGGCACCCTCGCTTACGACAGCGTCGCATTTGCTCTTGGTGCGGGAATATACAGAGACTTCAAAACCGTGCTTCATCAGGTTGCGGACCATAGACTGGCCCATGACGCCGACACCGACAAAACCAACTTTTTTCATGACAACCACCTCATTCTTTCTTTTTATGCAGTTTCCTGCTTTCAGTTTTTTTACATTAACCAGTCTAGCATAAAGCTCCCGGAATAGGAAGCGAAAATCGTACAGGCTTAAGTACGGGGGAATTGGAAAAATTGCTGTAAACAGGCCCGGATTCGGGGAAATGTTCGCTGTTTATCACATTGACAAAGAAGTGCCTGATATTTTATTCTTCATTACGTAAACCCATTAAATAAACGTGGGCGTTTTTCCATGCTTTGATCTGCATAGTGCAGTTCAAGAATATATCAAGAAAAGAGGAGAAACAAAACTATGAAGAAAAAGCTATTTGCACTTCTTCTGTCGCTGACCATGGTTCTGGGTCTTGCTGCTTGCGGTAATTCCGGCTCCAGTTCCAGCGCAAGCCAGGGTGGTGAGGCTGCCGGCAAGTATGACAATGTCAAGATCGGCTTCATCTTCCTGCACGATGAGAACTCCACTTATGACCTTAACTTCATGAACGGAGCTATCGCTGCCTGCGAGAAACTTGGCCTTTCCGAGGATCAGTACATCCTGAAGACCAACATCCCTGAGGGTGAGGAGTGCTACAACACCGCAGCTGACCTGGTAGAGTCCGGCTGCAACATCGTCTTTGCTGACAGCTTTGGTCATGAGGATTACATGATCGAGGCAGCAAAGGAGTTTGAGGATGTCCAGTTCTGCCACGCGACCGGTACCCGTGCTCACACGGAGAACCTGCCGAACTATCACAATGCTTTCGCATCCATCTATGAGGGCCGTTACCTGGCAGGCGTTGCTGCAGGCATGAAGCTCAATGAGATGATCGCAAACGGCGAGATCACCGAGGATCAGGCGAAGATCGGTTATGTCGGTGCTTTCACCTACGCTGAGGTTATTTCCGGTTATACCTCCTTCTTCCTTGGCGCTCGCTCTATCTGCCCGTCCGCTACGATGGAAGTTACCTTCACCGGTTCCTGGTACGATGAGACCGCTGAGAAGGAAGGCGCTAACAAGCTGATGGACAACAACTGTGTCCTGATTTCCCAGCACGCTGACTCCATGGGCGCTCCGACTGCATGCGAGACCCGCGGAGTTCCGGATGTTTCCTACAATGGCTCCACCAAGGATGCCTGCCCGAACACCTTCATCGTTTCCTCCCGTATTGACTGGGAGCCTTACTTTGAGTACATCATCAACTGTGTCGCAGAAGGCCAGGCAATCGACGCTGACTGGACCGGCACCATGGAGACCGGTTCTGTCGTTCTGACTGAGGTCAATGAGCAGGCTGCTGCTGAGGGTACCCAGGCTAAGATCGACGAGGTCAAGGCTCAGCTTGCCAATGGCGAGATCCATGTTTTTGATACCGCTGCTTTCACGGTTGACGGTAAGATGCTTGAGTCCTGGATGGCTGACGTCGATACCGACGCTGCCTATGAGAAGGACACCGAGGTTATCTCCGATGGTTATTTCCACGAGTCCGAGTATCGTTCTGCTCCTTACTTTGATATGCAGATCGACGGCATCGAGCTTCTGGATACCAAGTTCTAAAGAATAACGAAAGAGTGACGCAGCTGTATCAAACAGCTTGCGGTGCTTACAAAATGACAAGATAAGGACTTCGGTCACTTAGCAGGAGGTCCCGGTTTTCCGGGATCTCCTCTTGGGTTTTTAAGGAGAAAAACTTTGGAAGAGAGAACCAGCGCAGTCAGCCTGCACAATATTACCAAAACCTTTGGCTCCATCATTGCGAACAACAAGGTCTCCCTGGATATCAACCGGGGTGAGATCCTGTCGCTTCTCGGAGAGAACGGAAGCGGCAAAACGACTCTGATGAACATGCTGTCCGGCATCTATTTTCCGGATGAGGGGCAGATCTTCATTGATGGAAAGGAAGTTGTCATCCGCAGCCCGAAGGATGCGTTTGACCTGAAAATCGGTATGATCCACCAGCATTTCAAGCTGGTCGATGTCCTGACTGCTGCCGAGAATATCGTTCTCGGACTGAAGGATGAGGGACGCCTGAACATGAAGGCGGCCTCTGCGAAAATCCGGGAAATCTGCACGAAGTACGGCTTTGACGTCGATCCTGACCAGAAGATTTACGACATGTCTGTCTCTCAGAAGCAGACTGTCGAGATCGTCAAGGTCCTGTATCGCGGCGCTGAGATCCTGATCCTCGATGAGCCGACGGCAGTCCTGACACCGCAGGAGACGGACAAGCTTTTTGCCGTCCTGAGGAATATGAAGGCAGACGGGAAGTCCATTGTCATCATCACGCACAAGCTCCATGAGGTAAAGGCGATCTCCGACCGTGTCGCGGTTCTGCGTCACGGCGAGTACATCGGGGATATGACGACGTCCGAGTCGACAGAGCAGGAGATGACAGCCATGATGGTCGGTCATTCGGTTGCGCTGAACATCGAAAGACCTGAGCCTGTCAATCCGAAGCCCCGTGTCGTGGTAAAGGACCTGACGGTCCGCAATGAGGAGGGTGTTGTCAAGCTCGACAAGGTGAGCTTCACGGTCAATAGCGGAGAGATCTTAGGCATTGCCGGCATCTCCGGCTGCGGCCAGAAGGAGCTCCTGGAGGCCATCGCCGGCCTGCAGCCGGTCGAGTCCGGAACCATCACCTACCTGGAAGATGACGGTACGCCGGAGGAGCTGATCGGCAAGGATCCGCTCGAGATCGCAAATATGGGCGTCGCGCTGTCCTTTGTCCCCGAGGATCGTCTGGGCATGGGCCTCGTCGCCAACATGGACCTCTCCGACAATATGATGCTTCGTTCCTTCCGCAGCGGCCACTCGGTCTTTACGAACCGCAAGGAGCCGAAGGAGCTCGCTGAGAGGGTCGTGCATGACCTGGAGGTCAAGACACCGGGCATCTCGACACCGGTCCGCAGACTGTCAGGCGGAAATGTCCAGAAGGTTCTGGTCGGCCGTGAGATTTCCTCGGCTCCGACCGTTCTTCTGACCGCCTATGCGGTACGCGGTCTGGATATCAACTCATCCTATATGATTTACGACCTGATCAACCGTCAGAAAAAGGAAGGCGTCGCCGTCGTCTATGTCGGCGAGGACCTGGATGTTCTTCTGGAGCTGGCGGATCGAATCCTGGTTCTTTGCGGAGGCAAGGTGAGCGGCATCGTTCCCGGCCGCGGCGCAAAGAAAGAGGAGGTCGGCATGATGATGACTAAGCTGGGAGGGGAAGACGATGAATAAAGCTAAGACACCGCTTTTCCATATCGCGAAGAGAGGCATGCTGCCCTGGTACAAAACCTGGGGCATCCGTCTGATCTCTCTGGTGCTGGCACTGGCTGTGAGCGCGGTCGTGACAATGCTTCTGACCGGCCTGAACCCGATCGGGATTTTCCAGTCCATGATCACCGGCGCGATCGGTACGTCCAGAAAAACCTGGGTTACCGCTCAGAATATCGCGATCCTGCTCTGTATCTCGCTGGCGGTTACGCCCGCCTTCCGCATGCGCTTCTGGAATATCGGCGCAGAGGGACAGGTGCTGGCAGGCTGCCTCGGGACCGCTCTTTGCATGATCCTTTTAGGGGATAAACTCCCGAACCCGGTCCTGATCCTGGTCATGACGGCAGTGGCCGTGACCGCAGGTGCCGTCTGGGGCCTGATCCCCGCCATTTTCAAGGCAAAGTACAATACGAATGAGACCCTCTTCACCCTGATGATGAACTACGTCGCGACCCAGCTGGTTGCCTACTTTATCATCGTATTCGAGGTTCCGAAGGGTGCCGGCAAGATCGGCATCATCAACCAGGGCACCGAGGCCGGATGGTTCCCGGTCCTGTTCGGACAGAAATACCTGCTCCCGATCCTGATCGTCCTG
>CAMOGO010000109.1 GCA_946614075.1 uncultured Lachnospiraceae bacterium
AGCTGACGATCGCCGAGAAGGAGATCGAGCTTGCGATGGGCGAGGCCCAGCTGGCTGCCGGCAAGGCAGAGCTCGATGCCGCGAGAACCCAGCTGGATGACGGATGGGCGACTTATAATGCGAATAAAGAGGACCTGGAGGCGGCGCAGGCAGAGTTTGACGATGCCAACGCGGATGCCTTGGAGCAGATCGCGGAGGGCAGAAGAGAGCTGGCCAAGCTGGAGGTCCCCAAGTGGTACGTGCTGGATCGTGACACGATCGAGACCTACGTCGAGTTTGGCTCGGATGCGGAGAGCATCGGCGGCCTGGCCCGGGTGTTCCCGGTCATCTTCTTCCTCGTGGCGGCGCTTGTCAGTCTGACGACGATGACGCGTATGGTCGAGGAGGAGCGGATCCAGATCGGAACGATGAAGGCCCTGGGCTACGGCAAATGGGCCATCATGTCCAAATACATCCTGTACGCGCTGGCGGCAAGCCTTGTCGGCGGCGTTCTGGGAGCATTGGCGGGAGCCAAGGTTTTCCCGTTTGTCATCATCTCGGCGTACAAAATCATGTATACCAACCTGATCGGCCTGGAGATGCCCTACTACATCGGCGTCTGCCTGCTGGCGGCGGGCCTTGCGGTCGGGTGTACGACCATCGCGACCTTCTTTGCCTGCTACCGCGAGCTGATGGCTCAGCCGGCCGCTCTGATGCGGCCCCCTGCCCCGAAGCAGGGCAAGAGAGTTCTCCTCGAGCACGTGGGAATCCTGTGGCGGCACCTGAATTTCACGCAGAAATCGACGATCCGCAACCTCATGCGCTACAAAAAGAGGATCTTCATGACGGTCTTTGGCATCGGCGCCTGCATGGCCCTTTTGATCGTCGGCTTCGGCCTGCGGGATTCGCTTTTTGCCATCATCGATAATCAGTACGGAAACCTCTGGAAATACAGCCTTTACGCGGACGTCGAGTCCAATGCCGACGAGGTGGACTGGGAGAGGATCGGGAAGATCATCTCCGACGATGAAAACGTCGCCTCCTCCCTGCGCCTGCGGACCGAGACCTGTGATTTTGAGGGAAAGGACGGCACGTACTCCGGAACGCTTGAGGTCTTTGAGCAGATGGAGCTGGTGCCGGATTACCTGACGCTGCGCACGGTCGGGGGCGAGGACATCTACACGATGGATGACGAAACGGTCGTCCTGACGCAGAAGCTTTCCACCCTTCTCGGCGTGGAGGCGGGCGACACGATTTACATCAAGCCGGACGAGACCAAGTCCTACCCGGTGAAGGTCGGCTTTGTGACCGAGCATTACCTGCGTCATTACGTATATATGTCGCCGGTGCTCTACGAGAAGGTTTTCGGCGCCGCGCCGCGCTACAATCAAGTACAGGTCCTGCTGACGGAGGATACCCTGGAGCAGGAGGAGACGCTGGGAACGAAGCTTTTGGACTACAGTGCGGTCCGCAGCATCAGCTTGACGTACAATCTTTCCAAGCAGGTGCGGAACATGCTTCGAGCCCTCGACCTGGTCGTAGTGGTGCTGATCCTGTCGGCCGGCCTTCTGGCCTATGTCGTACTGTATAATCTGAACAATATCAATATCGCGGAAAGACGGCGGGAGCTTGCCACGCTGAAGGTCCTGGGCTTCTACGACATGGAGGTTGCGATGTATGTTTACCGTGAGAACGTGATCCTGACGTTCCTCGGCATTTTCGCGGGACTGTTCATGGGCAAGGCACTTCACTATTATCTGATCGTGACGGTCGAGATCGATATGCTGTATTTCGGACGCCAGATCCATGTGCCGAGCTACGTCTACAGCGCGCTGCTGACGCTGCTCTTCGCGGTGATTGTCAATGTTTCCATGTTCTATCATCTGAGGCGGATCGATATGGTCGAGTCTTTAAAGAGCGTGGAATAAAAGAATGGAAGGAGATGTGTTATCATGAAAACAGAGCTTATAGCGCTGCGGGAGGCGATGAAGGCGCACGGAATCGATGCGTACATCATCCCGACAGCGGATTTTCACGGATCGGAATATGTAGGGGATTATTTTAAGTGCAGATCGTACGTGTCGGGCTTTACCGGCTCGGCGGGCACCCTGGTGGTGCTTGCAGACGAGGCGGGGCTTTGGACCGACGGACGGTATTTCCTGCAGGCAGGCGAGCAGCTGAAGGGCAGCGGCATCACGCTGATGAAGATGGCCATGCCGGGGACGCCCACGATCCCGGATTTCCTGAAAGTCAAACTTCCGGTTGGAGCGATACTCGGCTTTGACGGGAGAGTCGTCGCGGCAGCGGATGGCAGCACCTATGAGGAAATCCTGAAGGAAAAAGGCGGATGCGTGCGTGCCGATCTGGACCTGGTCGGGGAGATCTGGGCGGATCGCCCGGCACTTCGCACCAGACCGGCCTATCTGATCGATGAGAGCCGGAGCGGGATGACCTTCGACGAAAAACGCCGGCTCGTGCTGGAGGCGATGGAGAAGGAGGGAGCGGATGTTTTCTTGCTCACGTCTCTTGACGACATTGCCTGGCTGTTCAACATGCGAGGCGATGACGTGGATTACAATCCGGTCGTTCTGTCCTACGTCCTGATGACGAAGGCGGAAACCAGACTCTACGCGAATCTGCCGGCCTTTGGCGAGGAGATTCGAAGGGAGCTTTCGGTCCAGGGCGTGACGCTCCTGCCGTACGATCAGATTTACACCGATGTGACGGAGCTTTCGCCGGAACAGAAGGTGCTTTTAGAGCGGGAAAAGGTGAATTACCGCCTGCTGACCGCCCTGCCGGAGGGGATCGAGGTGATCTCCCGCCGGAATCCGACGACGATCCCGAAGGCGGCCAAGACAGAGGCCGAGCAGGCGGGGTCCCGCGCGGCGCACGTCCGGGACGGCGTCGCCGTGACAAAGTTCCTGTACTGGCTGAAAAAGCACGTCGGCAAAGAGCCGATGACCGAGATTTCCATCGCGGACAAGCTGGAGTCCTTCCGAAAGCAGCAGGAGGGCTACCTGACCCCGAGCTTTGAGACGATCTCCGGCTACGGCCCTCACGCGGCTATCGTGCACTATTCCGCGACTCCTGAGACGGATGCCGAGGTATTCGCGAGAGGCATGATCCTGATCGATTCCGGCGGACAGTATGTGGACGGCACGACGGATATCACCCGCACCGTGGTTTTAGGACCGGTCACGGAGGAGGAGAAAAAGGCCTACACACTGGTCCTGGCGGGCCATCTGCGCTTGGGCAACGCACGCTTCTTGAAGGGCTGCGGCGGTTCCCAGCTTGACATCCTGACCCGAGAACCGCTGTGGCGAAACGGCCTTGATTACCGCCACGGAACCGGGCACGGCGTGGGAAGCTTTTTGAACGTTCACGAAGCGCCGAACCGGATCAACTACAATGCCCGCACCGACTGGGAGTTCATGCCTGGTATGATCACGTCGGATGAGCCTGGCTACTACGAGGACGGAAAATTCGGAATCCGCACGGAGAACCTGATTCTCTGCGTTCCGGATCAGACGACCGGGTACGGAGAATTCCTGAAATTTGAGTGGCTCACCCTCGTCCCGATCGATCAGGAGGCCATCGACACCCGGTATCTCACCGAGGAGGAGATCGACTGGCTGAATGACTATCACGCCAAGGTGCGCGAGACAGTCGGGCCTTTTTTGACCGAGGAAGAGCGTGCATGGCTGATGGAGGAGACGAAGCCGCTTACAAAGTAGTAACGGAGCGAGGCGAAGCCTCGCAGGGGGTTTTCAAGAAAATAGCTGACACATCACACATTTCAAGGAGGGGATAGCATGAGTACGGAGAGAGACCAGGATATGCCCTGGATGGAAGAGGAGGAAGTGGCTGCCGAGGAGGCAAGGCTTAAGAGCCAGAATGCCGAGCAGCTGAATGGTCAGAGTGCGGGTACGGAAAGGGAAAGCACCGTGCCGACCTTTGAGGAGAGCATGGCAGAGAGTGCGGAAGACGCTTCGGACAGGACTCTGGGCTTTTTCAACAAGAAAAGCACAGCGAAGACTGCCGCTGCCGCGAAGGCTGCTGCGCCTGTCAAGCCGATGGCAGACCCGGCATCAATCCAGATCGCCCGGGCGTCCTATGATGCACCGAGCATCGACCAGACCTTCGGACGAGTGATCAAGGTGACGCTTCTGGCCTTTGCCACGATTTTCCTCTTCCTGCTGTTCAATGGGAAAATGAGCTCGTCGGGAATTGCGATTTTAAACGGATACCTTTATATCTTCGCCGGACTGATGCTCTTTGTTACCTTTTTTGACTCGGATCTGCCGATCCTGGCAGTTCTGGGGCTGCCTCTTGGAAGCCGCGGATACGTAGCGGTCTGCGAGATCCTGGATGCCATGATCACGACGGAAAAGCTGGGACTTCTGGCATCGGTCGGCCTTCACCTGGGCCTGCTCTTTATCTGGGTCATCCTGATCACGGCGGTTGTCTGCATGTCGCTTGACATCAAGACAAAGAAGGGCACCGACCTGGATTTCCCGCTGATGATCATCGCCTTTATCGTCGAGATCGCTGTCTGGGTACTCGGCTTTTTCCTGAAGGCGGTATCGGTTCCGCTGATCATGCTGGTGCTGGACGTCCTGACCATTGCCCTTCTCGTGATCGCAGCGATCGCCTTTGCCGCTCAGAAGGATAAAAGAGGAGCCAAGCGCCTCGCCGGCTTTGTCCTGGCAGGACTCGGCCTGCTGCTTTTTGTCTGGCTCGTTCTTCTCGCAGTCAAGGCAAAATTCATCCCGCTTTTGATCCTGTTCGCCGTCGTCGCGATCGCTTGCCTCTTCCTGCCGTCCATCCTTTTAAAAGGCGGCTCGGTGGCGGTCCGCAAGCAGGGCGAGCACAGCGTGGCACTGTGGCTTCCGATGTTTCTGGCCTGCCTTCTTTCTCTGGGGTATCGCCTGTGGGAGGAGTCTGACCTCTTTTACACGCTGGGAAGCCTGGAGCTTTCCTCCAAGGTTTTCCACCACGCAGGCGGCCCGATCCTCGACGCCCTGCACTATGTGGTCGTAGAGCTCTGGGATAAGATCGGCGCCGGCTTCCTGTACAATAACTGGCGCTTCCACGCAGCCTTCGGCCTGCTTATCGCCTGGTTTGTGATCATGGAAGCAGCCAAGCTTGGAACAACGAAGATCCACATCGGGAAGAAAAAAATGCCCACGACATAAAATGAGTCAGGGGTGTGTCAGTGGGGACGGTGTCAGTGGGGACGGTTCTCTGTGTCAGTGGGGACGGTTCTCTGTGACACACAATCGTGTGTCACAGAGAACCGTCCCCACTGAC